>CAYXAT010000090.1:0-2297 GCA_964462065.1 uncultured Clostridiaceae bacterium
GGTATACTGGTTATTTCACTCATCACATCCGTTATCTTCTCTATCATTTCCTTCTTCTTCTCTTTGGTTTGTTTTGAAATTTCAACTTTAATAACAGGCATAACTTGCTCCTCCTTATAAATTTAATAATTATTCTTATTTTACCATAGTTATTGAAAAAAAAAGCTAATAAATATAACATTATCAGCTTTTTCATTGTTTAGGCTTTGGAATAGGGATAATATACAAGATTCTTCTATATCTTAGATCCTAACGGGCTAAAGATTTAGTTTATAGAATCAAAATAAAAATGAATCGTTTCCTATAAATCTATTGAAAAAACTTAAATAACGCGTATACTGTAATTACAAGGTAGGCACGGAGGTGAAGATATGGAAATGAACATTATTAAAATAGGTAATTCCCGAGGGATTAGGCTTCCAGCTGCGATTTTGAAACAATGCGGTATCGACTCTAAGGTTAACGTTGAAATAGAAGATAATTCTATCATAATAAGACCAATAGAGGCTCCCCGCCGTGGTTGGCCAGAAAAGTTAGAACTTATGCATGCAGAAGGCCATGATCATCCAATAGTCAGTGAAGAAATTGATGATGATGTTTTGGAGGACTGGAATGAATCAAAATATTGAACAATACAGCACTTATTGGGTTGACTTAAATCCAACACAAGGATCTGAGATTAATAAGATTCGTCCTTGTGTCGTTATTTCCCCAATTGAGATGAATCTACATTTACGCACAATTATTATTGCTCCAATAACAAGTGCCGGTAAAGCAGGGTACCCTACAAGGGCAAAAATAGAAATAAACAATATTAATGGATGGATTGTACTCGATCAAATAAGAGCCATCGATAAAACAAGACTCCGAAATAAAATTGGCGATTTAGACGCAAGTAATATCCTTAATATTAAAAATATTATCAAAGAAATGTTGGTAGATTAATGGTATCACTTAAGTTTCAATTTTGCCAAGGCATCTGCAAGGGCTGTATTCATCGGCTCTTCTTTTGTCTTTCTTTGATTTCTCAAATAAACCTCTACCTCTTTTTTTGATACATTGGCAGCCTCCTTTTTTCTTCTTTCATTATAAGAAGAAAGCCTTTCCCTGAAACCGCAGCTGCACACAAATATCTGTCCATCACCCTCTCCATGGAGTTCTAACTTTTTACGGCAGTTGGGACATCGAGCATTGGTTATTTGAGATAAATTCTCTCTATGTCCGCACTCTCTATCCTGGCATATCAGCATTTTGCCTTTTTTACCGTTAACCTCTAACATAAACTTACCGCAATTGGGGCATTTTGTTCTTGTAATGTTATCGTGTTTAAACTTTTCTTCGCTATTTTTAATTTCTTTTACCACGGTTTTTGCGTAGTTTCTCATATCATTAAGAAATACATTCTTATTTAAAGAACCTTTGGATATGGAACCTAATTTTTGCTCCCACTGAGCTGTTAGAGCCGGAGATCTCAAATCCTCCGGTACCAATTGCAATAGCTGCCGGCCTTTAGAAGTTATATATATTTCTTTGCCTTTCTTTTCTAAAAGAAAAGTATTAAAAAGCTTTTCGATGATGTCCGCTCTTGTAGCCACGGTACCGATACCGCCGGTTTCTCCGATAGTTTTTATCAAATCTTTACTTTCCCCCGCCATAAACTTTGCCGGATTTTCCATGGCGCTGAGAAGCGTGGCTTCATTAAATGGTGCGGGTGGTCTCGTAAACCCCTTTGTCTGAGTCAAAGAATCGATTGCAATTGTTTCTCCCTTTCCTATCTTAGGCAGCAATTGGTCCTTGACATCATTATCCTCTTCATCCTCATTATCCAATCGGTTTTTATATATTTCCTTCCAACCATAAGCTATAACTGTTTTACCCTTAGCGATGAAGCTTTCATCACCTATTTTCGCTTTTATGGTGGTTTCTTCATATTCAAACGGTGGATACAATACAGCTAAAAATCTTTTTATTACCAAATCATAAATTTTTCTTTCCCTATCACTCAAATTACTTAAATTACCCCTTTGTTCCGTTGGTATTATGGCATGATGATCCGAGACCTTACTGTCATCAACAAAATTCTTGTTCCCCCTTATAGGGCTTTGAAGTATTTTTGATGCTGCAAAAGAATAAGTGCCTACTCCGCATGCTTTAACTCTTTCAGCTAAAGTATCTACGATATCTGATGATAAATATCTTGAGTCCGTTCTGGGATATGTCAGCAGTTTATGATTTTCATAAAGGCTTTGCATTATGGATAAGGTTTCCTTGGCTGAAAAATTAAAAATTTTACTGCC
>CAYXAT010000090.1:2397-7021 GCA_964462065.1 uncultured Clostridiaceae bacterium
TCTTTTATTGCTTTATCCGTTACGGAAGATATCCAAAGTCTTTTAATTGGCTTTCTTATCTGCGCCTTTTCTATAATCCATCTCGCCACCAGTTCTCCTTCCCTACCTGCATCGGTGGCGATTATAATTTCTCCCACATCGTTTCTTTTCATCTGTTCTCGAACTATTGAATATTGCTTGGAAGTTTCCTTTATTACAATCAACTTTAATTCCTCGGGGAGCATGGGAAGATCCTCAAGCCTCCACGATGCATACTTTTTCCCATAGGCTTCGGGGGTAGCCAAAGTGACCAAATGACCCAAAGCCCAAGTCACTATATAATTTTGCCCCTCAAAATATCCGGCATTTTTTTTATTACAATTCAAGACTCTTGCTATATCTCTTCCCACTGAAGGCTTTTCAGCCATTACTAATGATTTGCTCATATAAACATTCCTCTCTGTTGCTGTCGATTCTGCAACTTATTCTAAATCTTTTAATCACTCTTCCGATTTATTTAATTATATCATGTTAGGTTTTTCTTATCATGTTTCCTATAATGTTTTTAATCCTTTATTAAGTTTCCGTTACAAATAACCCTTTTCTATGACAGGATTAGACAAAAAGCTTATAATTATCCTAAACATTTTATATTGAGAGGGGCGTCAACAGATGAAAAAATACATCAGACTATTTATTCTAACATCACTCATTGCAGCTTTATTACCCCTAAAAGTCGGTTCAATAGGAGAAGAATTAAAAGAGGACGGATTAATTAGTGAAAACCCTACCAAAAAAGATATGAGAGGCATCTGGGTGGCCACTGTGCTTAATATCGATTATCCCACTAAACCCACTGCAGATTCTGAAATTTTAAAAGAAGAGGCAATAAAAATACTTGATGATGCGGAAAAATTGGGAATGAACGCAGTATTTTTGCAAGTGCGTCCTTCCGGTGATGCATTTTATAAATCTGAATACTACCCTTGGTCCAGATATTTAACCGGTGAACAAGGATTGGAACCTGATGATGGATTCGACCCTCTTGAGTTTTGGGTTTCGGAAGCCCATAAAAGAAATATTGAACTCCATGCTTGGATAAATCCCTATAGAGTAACCAAAAAGTCCTTTGGTGAACCAAATCACAATTTCAGTGCTTTGCACCTTTCCAACCCTGCTGTTAAAAACCCTGGATGGGTTGTTAAACATAGCGACGGAAACCTCTATTTTAATCCCGGAATACCCGAAGTAAGAAATTATATAATCAAAGGGGTACTTGAAATAATAAATAACTATGATGTAGACGGAATGCATATGGATGACTATTTTTATCCGGGAAGGGATTTTGATGACGAAGATACATATAAGTATTTTGGAAATGGAGGTTTCGGCAATATTAATGAGTGGCGAAGAGAATGTGTTAATCTTCTTGTTCAAATGCTATCCGAAAAAATAAAAGCTAATTCCGAACATATCAGTTTCGGTATCAGTCCCTTCGGTATATGGGCTAATAAAAGCTCCAACTTTTTGGGCAGTGATACGAGAGGTGCCCAAAGCTACTATGATCATTATGCGGATACAAGAAAGTGGGTAAAAGATGGCATTATTGATTATATTGCACCACAAATTTATTGGCATATTTGTTATGAAATAGCAGATTATGAAAAGCTTATAAATTGGTGGGCTGATGTTGCCAAAGATACTGATGTGGATTTATATATAGGACAGGCTGCATATAAAATACAAAATGAGGACCCGAAGAAGCCCTGGTATGGTGCGGGAGAAACTGAAAAACAGCTCAGGCTAAATGAAGCAATACCGGAGATAAAGGGAAGTATATTCTATAATTATAATTCTGTTGAAAAGTGTCCTGAGCTATTTTTAATGTTGCAGGATTATTATAAGCAAAAAGATGAAGATAATGAGAATATAGTTTATTACGATTATCTTCATAAGAATAAATAATAATTACCCTTCATGAATACTGCTTACTCGGCTTGCCATTTATTTTTTAAAGTTTGCTCCCTCTAATTCCAAAAGCCATTGTTTAACAGGCAAGCCTCCCCCAAAACCGACCAAAGCACCACCGGTACCAATCACCCGATGTCATGGCACAAAAAGTGCTATGGGATTTTTATTATTTGCCATACCCACTGCCCGAGGTCCCTTCGGGCAACCTATCTGAGCGGCAATCTGCCCATAGGTACGTGTCTCTCCGTAGAGAATAGTTGTAAGGGCTTGCCACGCCTTTACCTGAAATGGAGTGCCAAAAAGCTTCAACGGTACATCAAGCACTTTATCTTTGCCCGTGAAATAGGCTGATAATTGTTTCTTCGCTAAATCAGTGATGCTATTACTACCATTTACTAAGGTGTAATCAGGAAGCTTTTTTCCTATCCAGTCAAACACTTCTTCCTCCTCACCGTTGGGAGTACTGCAATATACCAAACCCTCATCAATAGCCGCAAAATATACCGTTCCTTTAGGAGTTTCAACCTTGTCCCAATAGAATATCATGTGATAACATCCCCTTTTTTAGCTTTTTATTATAATCCTTTCGCCGCACTTTCCCCTGCAATCCTGCCAAATACCACGGTGTCGGGGACGGCGTTACCGCCTAATCTGTTTGAACCATGAATACCTCCGGTCACCTCACCGGCAGCATATAAGCCTTTAATTATTTTACCTTCCGTATCAAGCACTTGGGCTTTTGTATTGATCTCGATGCCCCCCATGGTATGGTGCACCGTTGGCATTCGAGCACCGGCATAAAACGGGGGTGTATCTATTTTATTATCAAACAGCGTCCTTCCAAAAAGGTCCTCTATTTTATTTTCAGCCGCTTGATTGAATGTTTCTACAGATTTAACAAGATTCTCAGGTACTACGCCTATTTTTATAGCCAATTCTTCCAATGTATCAGCTTTATAAGCAGTTCCATCTTCTATCAAAAAATCTATTGTCTCGTCAAAGTTATTCTTTGTATCGCCGGTGGGATAGGAGTGTCTATCTACTATTACCCACATAAGGCTATCTTCCTGTTCGAATAGAGCCTTGGTCATTACATCCCTTCTTGCGCCTTCATCGACAAATCTATTACCATCTTTATTTACAAATATTCTATCTTCTACACCCTGCTCAATATTTCCGCTAAGACTTCCCGTCTCAATATCGCCCATAGGGAGGAGTTGTATTTGTTCCATATCTATTAGGTTGGCACCTATTTTTTCCGCCATCCAAGCCCCGTCTCCCATGGCGCCGGGACGGTTTGTAGATTTTATATTTGTAAGATCCGGCCACATTTTATTGTAGTGATTCCTGGCATTCACATTCGCGCTAAAGCCCCCAGTAGCTATGATTACACCATTACTCGCTTTCGCTATAACTACATTGTCCGGGCTTTCGGCTTCAACGCCGATAACTCTGCCATTTTCAACTAGAAGTTCTGTAGCTTTCGTATTAAGCATTATCTCTATATCTTTATTGTTCTTTCCTATATACTCCATATAAGTTTCTATATAGCCTGTACCGATAGGTTTCTCAGGTTTATGAGACCTGGGCCACAGGGCACCCAACACGGTAAATATATCATTTTTAAATTTCATACCCATGCTTTCAAGCCATTCCAAAGCCGGATATGCTTTCTCAACCAGAGTCCTTATAAGCTCGGGCTTAGCCAACTTATCCCCGCCCTCGTAGGTTTGGATATAGTGTTTATCGATTGAGTCTTCTATTCCTTGTGCAGATTGCCGCTTAGGGTCTACCGCATTATAAGCTGCACCGGAAATAATAGTATTCCCCCCCACTAAAGGCATCTTTTCCAATAACAAAACTTTAGCCCCGTTTTGATGAGCTGATACCGCTGCTGCAAGGCCCGCACCTCCCGCACCGATAATAACCACATCAGCTTTTTTCTCTATCTTACCCCTTATATTCGTAATACCGGTGTCTACTTCCTTCCAATAATCATCAATGTCTACACCGGCTTTTTCTAAGGCCTTCTCTACTGCCGCAACAACTCCGGTACTGGATTTTGTGCATCCTGCTACCGCATCTACGGCTATGCTCTGATGTTTTACAATTTCATCAGCGATTATATCGGCTGCCAGGGCTCCTACTCCGGGCGATTCGTTGTGTTCCAGTAACTGAATATCCTCTATTATTTTACCGTCTAATGCTACCCCTACTTTTATGGTACCGTAACAACCTCTTCCTTCACCTATGTATAACCCGGATTTCGTAGCATTGGGAACTGTCCCCTCAGTCTTTTCAGTTAACCTAAGTTCTTGCCCCGGATATATTAAATGAGGGTTCTTCAAGTTATTTAACCCTGCAAGTTCCTGCCATGTAGTTCCTTTGCTTTCAGCAATCTTCCAAAGAACATCTCCGGGATTCACCGTATAGATACTATCCGCATAAAGAGCGGTAGCAGCCGAAAATATCAATACGGTTATAAGTATCATACTTAAAACTCTTCTTCTCATTTCAATTCTCCTCCAAAACAAATAATATCTAACCTGAAATTATCAGAAACCACATTTCCAACCGTTACATCAAACTTTAAATTCTTATATGTAATATAATTCAATATTGAACATGGTAAATCCTTTATGCAGCTTTACTTTTTACCTTCGACTTTTACAAA
>CAYXAT010000091.1:0-6987 GCA_964462065.1 uncultured Clostridiaceae bacterium
TTGGAAGCCTACAAACAAGAGGCGGGCAATTTTGTCCGCCTTTGCCATTCAAAAAATCATACCAAAATTGTGGTTTTAAATCTTTCAGACTGGTATAATACTATATATAATAAAAAGGCGGTTGCGCCAAGTGTAATGAGAGTAGTATTATAGTATTGTACTTATGAAAGGAAGGTTTTTTATATGAATGATAGTAAGCTTACTGCTATGCCCAGGAATGAAAAGGGCTATAAAGTCAGAAGAGGAGATTTTACACCTGCTGTTTTATACGGTAGGAATATGGAGGCAAGGTCCGTACAATTTGATAAAAATGAATTGAATACAATAATCAGAAAATACGGAGATAGGGCGAGAATCAAAATTGACTTTGAGGGAAATGAAAGTCTGGGAATATTTAAAGAAGTATCAAGAGATGTACTTACCAGGGAAATATTCCATTTAGATATTCAAATTGTTGATTTGAGAGAAGAATTAACGTTGATAGTGCCGATAATTATCCACGGTGCGGATGTCGTGATGCAGAAAAAGCTTGTTTTACAGCAAAACTTAGCTGAAGTTCAACTTACCGGTCGTGTTGATTTGATTCCGAATAAGCTTGAGATTGATGTAAGCGCTATGGAAGACGGAGATACAAAAGTGCTCGGTGATTTGGAAGTTCCGGAGGGAATAACATTTTCTGAAGAGCCGGATACACTTATACTCACAACAAGAGCTCCTAAGATGGTAGAAGAGGAAGGAGAAGAAGAGGCGGAGGAAACTGAAGAAGCAGCAACTCCTGAAGAAGCTGAAGAAACTGAAGAATAATTTAAGTAAAAAGGACGATTTGATAACAATTATGTTATCGTGGCCACCGTTTATTTTGTCAATATATAAGCTGTTATAAATAAATATGTCATCCTAAAATTAAAAGAAGGGTCTTAGGGCTCTGTTTCGGGTTTAGTTTTTAGGGTGACATGATACTTATATCAAAGATTGGCAGAATATCAGTGTACTGACTGTCCTCTGAAGAAGGAGACAAAATGCAAAAAGACGACAAGTATATTATGATGACAGAAACACCCATAACAAAGCTCATACCAAAGCTCGCAATACCTACAATTGTCAGTATGTTAATAACCTCCATATACAATATGGCGGATACTTTTTTTGTAAGTCAAATAGGCACATCCGCAGCGGGGGCTGTTGGCGTTGATTTTTCATTGATGGCGATGATACAGGCCATAGGATTTACCATCGGGATGGGTAGCGGTAACTATATTTCCCGCAGTCTTGGTAGACAGGACAGAAGAAGTGCAGAAAGAATAGCGGCTACCGGATTTTTTACTGCCTTGTTTTTGGGCTTGCTTTTGGCTTTGTTTGGCCTTCATTATATTGATAGATTGGTTATATTCTTAGGTGCTACCGAAACAATAGCACCTTATGCAAAAGACTACGGACGATATATATTGATTGGTGCTCCCTGGATGTGTGGTTCTTTCGTTTTAAACGTTGTACTTCGTTCTCAAGGTAATGCGGTAAAATCCATGCTTGGGATAACCGCCGGTGGAGTCTTGAACATAATACTGGATCCTATTTTGATTTTCGGTTTTAATATGGGCATATCCGGTGCGGCTATAGCCACCATCATAAGTCAGTTTATCAGTTTTGTTATTTTATTTATACAGACTAATTACGTAGAGGGCAGTATCAAAATCAAGATATCCAATATTGATTTTTCTTTTAAAACGTACAAGGAAATACTTAGGACAGGCCTTCCCACATTTTATAGGCAGGGGCTTGCCAGTGCCGCATCCGTTTTTCTGAATGTAGCTGCGTCTCCTTATGGCGATCCGGCTGTTGCAGCGGTTTCCATTGTAACAAGAATTGCTATGTTCATATACTCTGCACTTATCGGATTCGGTCAAGGTTACACGCCCGTCAGCGGATTTAATTACGGTGCAAAAAAGTATGACAGAGTTCTTGAAGCGTTCAAATTCAGCATAAAAGTTGCTACCATAATATTAACTGTGCTATCGGCTATATTCTTTATACTTGCACCACAAGTTATATCATTGTTCAGGGGGGATGATTTGGAAGTAATAAAAATTGCTTCCAGGACTTTGAGGTTTCAATGCATGGCCTTGCCATTGCATGCTTTTTCCGTAATAACGAACATGACATTCCAATCCTTGGGTTATGGCCTGAAGGCTACTATCGCATCTTCGGCACGACAAGGCATATTCTTTATACCAAGCATTTTGATTTTGCCCAGACTGTTCGGCTTGACCGGGGTTGAAACCGCCCAAGCCATTGCCGATGTCCTTACATTTATTTTGAATATGGCCTTGATACGCGGATTGTTAAAGGATTTGAATAATAAAACAATGCCCGAACACAATGTGGATTTAGAAATGATAGACATGGGGGACGCATAGTCCCTATTTTTTTCGCAAAAAATTGCGGGGTCTGGAGGAAAAATATGTTTTATGTAGAATAAGGTAATTTAGAGGTGATTGGCTTGGAAAAAGGGACAATCATAGGGAAATATAGGATTAAAAGCACTTTACACGCTGATGGTTATCAATCAGCCCTTATTTGTGAGCTAGCAGAAGGGGAAAAGAGCTTCATAGTTAACGAATATAAGGATGCGGAATTAATAGCGGAAATAAAAGATGCTTTTTTGTACAATAAGCAGGCATTGAAGCTGATTGAAACATTTGAATCAGAGGGCAAATTCTATGCTGTTTTTCCCGGGTTATACGGTACACCCTTGGATGACTACATATCCAAGCATAATCTTACCATAGCGGATAAAATGTATTTTACCGATGGAATACTGAAAAAATTTATTGAGGTAGACAATTTACACTATGCAATGCAGCTCGCCTTATGCAACCTAAAAAACATATCAGTGCAAAGGAGAAGATTCTTTCATTTTAATAATATATTTATTCTTGATAAAGATAACTTGGATGTCGGTTCTGAAGACATAATAAAAGGAATTGGACAGCTTCTATTATATATATTTTCAAATAAAATCGATGCACAGATGGATGAGGATAAAGATTCTTTGCCTCCCGCAATTTTACCTATAACCGTCAAATGTATAGAAGGCGGCTACAATTCATTGGGAAAAGTTTATGCTGATTTTAGAAATACACTGATTTATTCTACTTTTATAGATACGGGTTCTTTGGATAATCAAATAAGAGGCAGGATGGTAAAAGCCCAAAAAAAACGGAAATCGGTTTTGCCAAAAGTTATAGCCACATTATTGATAATATTGCTTTTATTTGGCGGAGGGCATTGGCTAATTAAGAACAGGGATATCTTAACAGGCCCCGGAAATGTGATAAACATTGGGAAGAGAAGCAACCCGCCTATCGCGGATTTTACAATAAGTATAAATAAGATATATAAAGATGATGAGGTTAAATTTATAGATAAATCCATTGCCTCAAATCCCGGGGATGTGATTAAAAGCAGATTGTGGACAATAGAAAAAGACGGTACCGTAGTTATGAATTCGGAAAACGAATCCATAACCTATGCTTTTGACGAAATGGGAGATTATAGAATATCCCTAATAGCTCAAGATTCCAGAGGAGTGCACAGTAAACCTTTTACCCATAATATTACGGTGTTGGAAAAGCCGGAGTATCCATACGATGACGAGGTGCCGGACAATTCATTTGATAGGAAATAAAACGGGGTTTCACTTCATACATCTGATAAAAGCTCCTTCATCATTTGATTAACATCGTTCAGGATGATATTTTTTGTTGTTCAGAATGACTTTACAGAAAAATGTCATCCTGAAGGAGCTTGCGACTGAAGGATCTTGCCTGGGTCGGCATGGAAACCGACCCCTACAATTTCGTTGTAACAAAATAGATTCTTCGATTACATCTCAGAATGACAGTGTGAAAAATATCATACTCATCTATTACATCATCGGGCAATCAATGCCGGGCGGACAGAGTCGTCCGCCTCTACGGCTTCCAACTTTCCGCTTTCCGCTTTCCGCTGTCCTACTGTCTCCTAACCAACTTTACGCTTTATACTTTTCACTTTCAGCATTATATCCAAAGTGCAGTACTATCTATTTCGTTTATGTTTTGGCGTCCGGTCATAACCATTGTTTGTGCCAATTCGGTTCCGGTCCTTTCCGTATACATGGCAACACCTCTGTCACCGCCGCCGTATGCAGCGATGCAATAGGGTCTGCCAATAAGTACTGCATCCGCACCTAAAGCCAATGCCTTAAATACATCAAGGCCTGTCCTTATGCCCCCATCAAGCAAAATCTTCATTCTCCCACCTACACGTTTAACTATTTCAGGCAGTACCTCCGCAGTTGCCGGAGTATAATCCAAAACTCTGCCTCCGTGATTGGATACGACAATGCCATAAACCCCTGCTTCTAAGGCTCTTTCAGAACTTGAGGGTGTCATTATGCCTTTTACAATAAAGGGAAGCTTTGTGCTGTTTACTATCTGTTCCAAATCCTCCACCGGTTTGGGTCCTATTTCTCTTTCCGTTGCCAGTAGAGGTAACCCAGCCGCATCTATATCCATTGCCACAGCTATGGCACCGGCGTCCTCAGCCATCTTTATCTTTTCCACTGTTTCTTTTATACCCCACGGCTTTAAAGTAGGTATGCCTAAACCGCCCGCGGCTCTTATCGCTTCAATTCCCGACAGCAGGCAATCCTTTGTCTCACCGTCGCCCGTAAAAGCAAGGACGCCCGAATCCTTGCAACCTTTTACTACTGCATTGCTGTATTCATATTCACTGTAGTAACCCGGATAATGTATTTCTACCGCGGAAATAGGAGCGGCAAAGAACGGATACTTAAAGGTTCGCCCGAACAATTCAACTTGGGTATCTATTTTCGTTCTGCGATAGACCAAATCCATATTTAGTTTGAGCTCTTTAAACCTTTGATAATTGCTGATGAATGATGACCCGCTGCCTTTACCCCCGGGACCGGGAATAACACCTCTGCATGCGACACCGTTGCATTCTTTGCAAACAAGGCACCTGCCCGCCATATTTTTCCTGGCGTTTTCCAATACCTCATTATAATTCATAAAGAACACTCCCTTAAGTTTAATTTATTTATAATATTATCTTCTGACAATCTTTCCGCTTTCCGTTTTCGGAATATTATCCACAAACTCCACAACTTGTGGAGAAGCAAAAGGAGAAAGCCTGTTTCGCAGCAACATTCTATACTCCAGTTGCAGCGTAGTTGAGGGTTCATATCCGTCCTTAAGAATGATTAAAGCTTTTACCGCCTCTCCCATCATCTTATCCTTTATCCCAACGACAGCTGCATCCAGTACCGATGGATGTGTGATAAGGACTGATTCCACCTCATAGGGACTTAATAAATGACCGGCGGTGTTTATTACATCATCTTCCCTGCTGATAAAATAATAATATCCATCATCATCCCTATATGCCAAATCTCCGGTGATATAATAACCGTTATGAAAGCGACTGTTATATTTATCGGAATTCCCCCAATAATCATAAAACATGGAGTGCCACGGTGTTTTAACAGCTAAGCGGCCGGTTAAACCAGGGGCTAAAGTATTATAATAATCATCAAGTATTGCCGCATCGATGTCATTTACCGGTTTGCCCATGGAGCCGGGCTTTACGGGGAAGTTGCCGGTGTTAGCAATCATAATCGAACCGGTTTCCGTTTGAAACCATGTATCATAAATAGGGCGGTCTAAGTTTTCTTTTGCCCAATAATAAACTTCCGGACTTAAGACTTCGCCCACGCTGTATATTCTTTTCAGATGTCTTAAATCATAGTTTTTATAAATAGAATTATCCTGCCGCATAAGCATCCTAAGCAAGGTGGGTGCCGTATACCACACTTCAATTTCATGCTTTTCCAAAGTCTCCATTATTTGATTAGCTCTGAACCCGGGTTCCTTGACTAATATTATGGCTCCAACGGATAACGGTCCGAAGATTCCGTAACTGCTGCCGGTAACCCAGGCCGGGTCTGCCGTGCACCAATATTTAGTTCCCTTTGATAAACCTAAAACATTCTCGGATGTATCCCTATGTCCGATTAAAGCCCCCCGGCGATGGACGGCTCCCTTTGGTTTACCGGTGGTGCCGGAAGTATAATGAATAATTGCAATATCGTCATTATTTAAATCTGGGGAGATAAAATCCGAATCCATAGATAAGAGCTTATCAGTAAATTCATCGCTATCAATTATTATATGTGGAAAACCTGAGGCATTCTCGGCTAACTTTTTTTCCGTAATTATCAAAGAACCACCGCAATTGCTAAACCTTTCTTTTATTGCATCGGGTCCGAATGAAGGGAACAAAGGACAATAGATGGCACCCAATTTCAATATCCCCAAAGTGAAGAAATAGGTTAACGGGCAGCGCTCTAAATATAAAAAAACCCTATCACCCTTTATAATGCCGTGTTGGGATAAATAGTTGGCAGTTTTATTCGACATAATATCCAAATCTTTATAACTGTATGTAACTTCCTTGCCCTCCTTTGTTGTCCAAAGCAGCGCAACAGCATCTTCATATTCTTTTAAAAAATAAAGCATATGTAAACCTCCAAAAGATTAAAGCGTAAAGCCTAAAGCATAAAACTGAAAGTCGTAGTGGCGGACGACTCTGTCCGACTGAGAAAAGATTCTTCAGTCGCAGGTTGCCTCAGAATGATAACCTGAGGATAAAGCCGAGATCATTCTCTATTCGTGTCATTCTGAGGGAATTGCATAGCAATTGCGCGAAGAATCTTTTATTATCGGTGCATTATGATCCTTCGGACTTTGTCCTTAGGATGACAGCAGGGAATGATTATTTTGTCTCTAATAGTGCAACAATTCTATTAATCGTATCCGCCTCGGCATCCAGTATTTCATAATCCTCAACTTTGATGCCGAATGTACTGTCAATAAAAAACACCAATTCCAAAATCCCGAAAGAATCAACCAAACCGCTGTTTATCAA
>CAYXAT010000092.1:0-5578 GCA_964462065.1 uncultured Clostridiaceae bacterium
TTAAAGATATTACTCATTATGTTATCAAATATTCTATAGGTTTTTCTACCATCCAATTCACAAATAACCTTATTATCAGGTAGGTTGAGTCTAAATTTCAAGTTGCTTTCGGCAACTTTTTCTTCCAACTCGCCCAGGGTTTGACGCAGCAATGCTATAACATCCAGCTTTTCCAAGTGCAGTTCGATATTACCGCTGCTTACATTACTGATATCAAATAAATCATCTATCAATATCTTCAATCGCTTTGATTTTTTATCCAGGATATCAATATATTCTTTTTTTGTATCCTCATCTGATCCATCAGTCTTTAGCAAATCTATATAGGTAATTATAGAGGTAAGAGGCGTTTTTAAATCATGGGATACATTCGTTATCAGCTCTGTTTTCATGTTTTGACTCTTTACTTCCTTTTCAACGGCTATTCTAAACCCTTCTTTAATGCTATTTAAATTTTTCGTAAATGGGCTGAGAAAACCTGCATCTTCAGGTAAAGCAATATCAAAATTACCTTGGGAAAGGAGCTTGCTTGTTTTATTTAAGCCTCTGATCTTACCAAATAGATTCCCCATATATCTATATAAGAAAGCGGTATAGATTAAAGCAAAGATCCAACCTACAGGTGAGGTAAATGCGATGATTAATAGGGCAACTAAGTTTAAACCCAACAGTTTAATAAAGTATTCTCTAAATTCCTTTGCATCGTCCGCATTAATTATATTATCAACCATGTTTTTTGTGATGTTAACAGCTTTAAAGAATAAGGCACCCAACAAGGTGTTTTTAATTATCCCATTGACAAAACCTTCAGTATAAACATATTTTATATAACAAATGCTTAGATAAGTCAGATAATATATTGTAAAAGCTATAGGAATACCCACAAGATAAAAGTATATATTGGCATCGTAAATTATTTCAGTAATGTCAAAACTGATGTAACGGGGCGCATTATAATGCACAGTTTGCATTATTCCAAAATCTAAGAAAAGGATGCAAATCCAAATAATCAGCTTAAACTCCAGGTACATACCATTAAATAATTTTACAATCGTTGCTTTCTTTTGGGTTGAAAACGGTGTAACAAATGCCATAATAATTAGAATTAGAATCCCAATCCCACCTATAGCGACTATTAGCAACATATTTATCTGGAGATAATAACTTTTCATATTTCGGGTAAAAACATCACTTTTGCTGCTAAGCTTTTCCGGTACGATTATTTGAATTTCCATTTCGCTAGTGGAACTTATATCATCATCTATATATTTTTCTCCTGAAGCATAATCGTTCTTTAAAGTATCTAAAAACAAGGTTTTATTGAAATTTACGGCCTTTAGGTGTGATATAGCAGGGTTACCTTCCTTATCTATGAGCACATTCATGTAAAAACGGCTGTTGCTTATTTCCTTTTCCAGTGAATAATAACCTAAGTCAGGTATATTTGTAGCATATGAATTCGTATCAGTATTTTTGATAAGATACTTTAAATTAACCATATTCTTATATCGATCAGTGTAACTATTTTTGTTATGAAATTCAGTCCTGTCTGTATGTTTTATCAAATCAGATACTAAAAATGCAAAATCATTACTTCCTATATATCTGTCTACTTTGTTTTCCTTTAAAATTATACTTTTTAACGGTGAATACAAACCTACTGATATAACAGTAAATATTAAAATCAAAACAGTAATCCCAATTGTTTTGGAGTAAAATTTTTTTCTTTCTATATTTGTTACCGGCAGTTTATTCTCTGTTTCCTCAGGTTCTTTAATTTCTTCGTTTATCTCATTGTTTTCATTTATATCATTATTGTTTTCATTATTATCCTTCAAATTTGTATCCAATGCCCCACACCACCTTTAAATATTTTGGTTCTTTCGGGTTGATTTCGATTTTTTCTCTTATTCTTCTTATATGGACTGTTACAGTATCCGGATTATAAGCCGGCTCCTGCCATACTTTTTCATATATTTCTTCTATGGAAAATACCTGATTGGGATTTTTCATAAAAAAGTAAAGTATCTTGTATTCCAAAGGAGTGGTTTTTATAGGAACACCGTCAACTGATACCTCTTTGCACATATCGTTCAACTCAATGCCGCCGATTCTTATTGTATTTTCCTTATCTGTCGCATTATTGTTAGAAAAATTTATATATCTGCGGAGACAAGAATTAACCCTTGCCAACAGTTCCATTGGGTTAAAAGGTTTTGTGATATAGTCATCAGCGCCTATATTCAGTCCCATTATTTTATCGGCATCTTCTGACTTGGCCGTAAGAAATATTATAGGCACATTGCTGCTTTCTCTTATTTTTAGTGTTGCTTCAATACCATTCATTTTTGGCATCATAATATCCATAAGAATCAGTTGGATTTGTTCCCTTTCAAATATTTCTAATGCTTCCATACCGTTATAAGCCTTATAGACATTATAATTTTGGTTTTTCAAATACACTTCAATGGCAGCAGCTATATCTTTTTCATCCTCTGCTATCAAAATGCTATACATGGCATCCACTCCTTAAGTGTTTGAGATATCTCTATAGTAATAATAACACAGAGGTTTTAAGAAACTACTGCCAAAATTATTAAGAATTTATTAAATAAATGAAACAATGTTATAAGGGTAATATTATGATAGAATTAAACTAAGTCATGGAGGTGAGGTAATGGTGGCGATGAACTTAATTGTAATTGTAGGTTTTTTAGCTCTTTTGGGGGTTGTTGCGTTAGTCTTCGGTTTTTTATTAAATAAAAGAAGTTAAGAATCCTTGCGGCTTCTTAAAAACAAATCATATTTTATTTTAATTTTATTCCTTATTTAGAATTTTCATGAACTCTTCGCCTGTAATGGTTTCCTTTTCTAAGAGAAAGGTTGCGGCTTCATGCAGTTTATCAATATTTTCTTTTAAAATATTCATGGCCCTTTCATAAGCGCTTTTTATAATAGAAAGCACTTCTTGATCAACCTTTGCCGCTGTTTCCGATGAGCAAGTTCCCGTGGCTTCATCACTAAGGTAAGGGTTGTTAACTGTCTCCAAAGCCATCATTCCGAAGTTTTTACTCATACCCAGTCGAGTTACCATGGCTCGTGCAACCTTAGTTGCTTGTTCAATATCATTAGCGGCACCGGAGGTACTTGTGTTAAAAATCAATTCCTCTGCAGCTCTTCCCCCGGTATAGGTTGTAATCTTATTAAATGCTTCTTCTTTTGACATGAGGAAACTCTCCTCTTCAGCTAATTGCATGGTATAACCCAAGGCACCCGATGTTCGGGGTATAATGGTTATTTTATGCACCGGTGCACTGTCGTCCTGGTTTGCTGCTACAATTGCATGGCCTATTTCGTGATAGGCAATGATTTTCTTCTCTTTGGGGGAAATCACTGCGCCTTTGCGTTTGTAGCCTGCAATAACAACTTCTATAGCTTCTTCCAAGTCATTGTGATTGACTTCTTTACGACCGCACTTTACCGCCCTTAGAGCACCTTCATTGATTATATTAGCAAGCTCTGCTCCGGATGCGCCCGACGTCGCTCTGGCTAATGCATTAAAATCTACATCATCCATTATTTTAATCTTTTTGGAATGAACCTTCAGTATTGCCACACGGCCTGCCAAATCGGGAAGCTCAACTGGAATACGTCGGTCGAAACGGCCGGGACGAAGCAGTGCTTTGTCCAAGGAATCAGGTCTGTTGGTAGCCGCCAAAATAACGACACCTTTTTCACCGCTAAAACCATCCATCTCGGTCAGAAGCTGGTTTAAGGTCTGTTCCCTTTCGTCATTTCCCCCCAAATTCGCATTTCCACGCTTTTTGCCTATGGCATCTATTTCATCAATAAAGACTATGCAAGGAGCTTTTTCCTGAGCTTGTTTAAATAAGTCTCTCACTCTTGCTGCCCCCATGCCCACAAACATCTCAACGAATTCAGAACCGGAGATGGAGAAAAAGGGTACTCTTGATTCTCCGGCAACGGCTTGTGCCAAAAGGGTTTTTCCCGTTCCCGGAGGTCCCACAAGCAATGCGCCTTTCGGCATTATTGCGCCAATTTCTTTGTATTTAAGGGGATTGTGTAAAAAATCCACCATTTCAGTCAGGGCTTCTTTTGCCTCATCCTGCCCCGCCACATCGGCAAAGGTTTTGCCTGTCTGGGCTTCTACATATATTTTGGCATTACTTTTACCGAAGCTCATAGTATTCATTCCGCCCATTCTTTTTTGCATGGTGCGGGATAGTATCTGACCCATGGCGATAAAGAATCCTATAGGTAAAATCCAATTAATTATAAAGTTTATGAGGGGAGAATTCTCTCTGGGTATTATCTTGGAGAACTCAACCTTGGCATCACGGAGTCTGTTTGTTAAATCCGGATCATCCATGAGACCGGTTATATAAAGGCTTTCCTTGCCTGACTCGTCCTTTGCGTAAAAGGCAATTTGAAAGTCCTGAACCTCAACGGTTTTTACCCTGCCACTTTCTACTAAACTTAAAAATGTTCCATAATCTACCTGGGTAATATGCTGCTTTAAATAGTTAGGAATTATTAAAGCGTTTAGCAACAATACCAATACTAATGCTATTCCATAATAATATATTAGCGGTTTTTTAGGGTTTTTTCTATCATTCATTGTATAACCTCCGTATATCTCAAACTTACGTATTATTTGCAGTTTGTTTACTAATAAGGATTATACAATACATTTGATTAATTGTATATGTTAACATAAAGGTAGATAAGGAGGACATTTTATCCATTATTCTATCGCTTTACAACATCAAAGTTTTCTTCAATAAGAAGCCAGTTTTGAGGAAAGGAAATGCCTAATTTCCAGTAGCTTACTCCTCTTATTCCCAATTCTTTTACGAGGTCGAATTTGGCTTGAATAGAACGGGCATCCTCAAACCACACCACGTGCTGCCTTCCTTGGCTATCAGTATAATAGAAGAAAGGGGCTTGAGCTGTGTAATCATAGCTAATTGCAACATTATTTTCCGCAGCTATTTGTATAGCACGTTGGGGACTGACTACTCTGGCAAAGGGACCGCCGGGTACAAAAGGCAGTGTCCAATCATAACCGTACAGATTTTGACCCATCATAATTTTACTTGCGGGCATTTGGGTCAACGCATACTGAAGAACTTGCCTCACAGGACCTATCGGTGATACGGCCATGGGCGGACCGCCGCTCCAACCCCATTCATATGTCATTATAACTACAAAGTCCGCTATTGCCCCAATAGCTGCATAGTCATGAGCCTCATACAATATTCCCGGTTGATCTGAACTGGTTTTTGGAGCCAAAGCAACGGAAAGTAGCAACCCCTCGGGAGCCAAGCGCGCTTTTACCTTTCTCAGAAAATTGCTATAGTTATCTCTAAGCTCAGGAGGTAAAAATTCAAAATCAAAATGTATATCGCCAAAATTGTTCTGCTTTGCTACCGCAATTATATTATCCAACAATCTATTTTGCACATTTTCGTCAGTTAAAATTATTCTTCCCAGTTCGGTGCTGAATTGCCCCTCTTCCAGGTTTGTTATAGCCATCATAAGCGCTGCATTATTTGCC
>CAYXAT010000092.1:5678-6903 GCA_964462065.1 uncultured Clostridiaceae bacterium
TCCTGATAGGACATCCCAAAACTTTGTGCAATACTGAACAAACTATCCCCCGGTTGCACCCAGTAAAAGCTACCTACAATGGGGATGACAAGAGTTTGACCAACAACCAGTTGATTGGGATTTGGTATTTCATTAGCTGCGACAATGGCGGATACTGTAGAATTGTACATTTGAGCGATTAAAAATATTGTCTGTCCTGGTTGGACGACGTGGATTTGCATTAGAACACCTTCCTATAATAAACTTATTGCTACCATTATATGCCGCAATGAAATAAATGTAATAAAACCTATACTTTTTATGTGGACTGAATATTTAAAAATTAGGTAAAAGGATGAGCTTTGACCTATAGACAATTTTTAAGATAATGAAGGAAATTGTTGCTGAATATAGAATATAGTAAGGGCACAACTTTTTTACAGAATCTTTTATTTTTTGTTACAATAGCGTAGGATAATTAAAATTTTATAAATTTTATGGAGGGATATAGCATGTTAAAAAAGGAGAAGCTTTTATATTTAGTAGAATTATTGAAAAAGGAAAATTTGGACGGTTGTATAATGGGGCCCAGTGATGATTTGGAATATATGGCGGGTATAGCTAATTTTCATGATGAAAGATTCAGAGGGTTTTATGTATTGGCTGACGGCAGATACTTCTTTATTTGTCCCGGATTATACTATGAAGAGGTTAGAAATGCATTAGGTGAAGACACACATATCTACATATGGTATGACAGTGAAGGTGTAACCGGCTCCTTTATTGAAGCGGAGAAAGATTATAATCTGTCCGGCAAAACCTTGGCTATAAACGATGGTGTAAGGGCTATTGATCTTATTGATATGGGAGAAATAATTAAAAGTAAATTTGTAAATGGTCATACAATGCTGGAGGAGCTGAGAATTGTAAAAGATGAAGAAGAAGTAGGCTACTTGGCAAAGGCCGCTGAAATTGCCGATAAGGCTTTTGTTGAAGTAGTTAAGCATATTAAACCCGGGATATATGAAAGAGATATAGCGAATAAACTAAAGGAACTTTTAATTGAATTCGGCGGTGAAGGGGTTTCCTTTGATCCTATAGTGGCATCGGGACCCAACAGCTCAAAACCCCACTACAGTGATTATGACAGAATGATAGAAAAACAGGATTTGATAATCCTCGATTATGGTTGCAAATACAAGGGATTTTGTTCAGATATATCAAGGGTTGTATTCGTAGGAGAACC
>CAYXAT010000093.1:0-6894 GCA_964462065.1 uncultured Clostridiaceae bacterium
TTAGCAGGGGCGCCTCTTCGACCTGCTTGAGTACTTCTCCAGGTTTAAGTTTAACATTGTATATATCTTTACTGTTGTTTCTAATGGAGGAGAGAGTGGGATTCGCGCCGCTTCCTTCGGTCGCTATCACGCCTGGGCGGGTAAATGCTCCCTAAGGTCGCATTTCCTATTTCCGCCCGTTCGAATCCAATTCGCTACATCCTTCTTTATCTACATTGTATATATCTTTACTGTTGTTTCTAATGGAGGAGAGAGTGGGATTCGAACCCACGGATGTCGTGAAACATCTCTGGTTTTCAAGACCAGCTCCATCAACCGCTCGGACATCTCTCCGACATGTTGTAACAGATTATATTATAGCATATTTTAAAACTGTGTCAATAAAGGCAAATTAGATTTTCATGTCAAATAGTGGCTCTCAGCAGGTTCTTTTTTAAGTAAGGAGTAAGATTAAACTTTTCATACAATTCTTACATTAAAAGGAATCCCGTTATGATATAATTATAAATATAAGATTATACTTTTCCGGCATTGAAAGCTTATGCAAATTACATACGGGTATGCTTATCTAACTAAAATATGGAGGGGAAAAAGAATGCAAAACATAATTGATAATGTTAGGCAGGAGTTGGCTGATAATGCAGATGAAAAGACTAAAGAGAGCGGAAAAAGATATTTCAAAGAAGAAGTGCAAATATGCGGCGTAAAAACAGCTACAGTTCTAAAAATATCAAAAAGGGCCTTTAAACAAATTAAGAATTTGCCCAAAGAGGAAATATTTGATTTGTGTGAACAGCTTTGGAAATCAGGAATAATGGAGGAGTCATTTATAGCTTGTGATTGGTCTTATAGTCTTAACAAACAGTTTGCGGAAAATGATTTTTTAATATTTGAAAAATGGGTAAATAACTATGTTAGCAATTGGGCATCCTGCGATACTCTATGTAACCATACTATCGGAACTTTTATAGAAATGTTTCCGGAATTCATTGAAAGATTAAAGGAGTGGACGAAATCGCAAAACAGATGGGTTAGGCGGGCTGCGGCAGTAACCCTTATCATTCCGGCTAAAAAAGGATTGTTCAAAGACCATATATTTGAAATTGCAGATAGATTGTTATTGGACACTGATGATTTGGTACAAAAAGGATATGGATGGATGCTTAAATCATTGTGTGAGAACTATGAAGAGGATGTTTACAAATATGTATTGAGCAAAAGAGATATTATGCCGAGGACCTCTTTGAGATATGCAATAGAAAAGATGCCTAAAGAAAAGAAACAGGAAGCAATGAAAAGAGTAAAGGCAATTGCCTTGTGAAGATGAAAGAACAGGCTCGCAAAACTGCAAGCCTGTTATGGACTTTTATTTAAAATTCTTTCATTACTATGGGAAGCCTTGTTATCAGAACCTTAGTCATATATACATAGATAGGTATATTAACCAAGTGACTGATAATCCTGGTAGGAAGTATGGCCGCATACGGTGTTCCAAATAAGAGATTCATAAAGTAGGACCATAGTATCACGCCCGAAATAATCTGGCCTGCAGAAACAGCCAAGAGCAGTTTCCAGAATGAAGTTATGCATTTTTTATCCTTGCATTTGATCATAACGACTCCGGGGATGATACCCGCTAAAGCAGCATTTAAGGTGAAATGCGGGAGATAACCCCCCATAGGGCTTATAATCATACCGACAATATCTCCTATAGCACCGATTATTCCGCCGGCTATGGGTCCGAAGACCAACCCGGCAAATACAACGGGGAATCCACCAAAGCCTATCCTTACAAACTCAACCCCGCCGCCGCCTATCCTGATACTGCCAACTCTTGTAAGAATGACGTTTAAGGCAATCAATAATGCGTAATAGGTAATAGCCTTTGCATTTAATTTCTTCATAAAAAGATCTCCTTTCAAAATGATATGACCTAACTGCCACATCGAGAAAGAAGATTCCGGATGTGTCAGCGAACGCGATAAGTTTAACGCAAACTAAGCTAAGTTTTTCGTTTAGAGGCAACGTCCCATCCTCTAACACTTTACGCAAACCATCTACTCTGCCATTCATTATTATGTTAACAATTTAATTATAACCTAAAAATGTCATTAGTTCAATATCTCTTAATTGCTAAAAATTCCGTACTTGTAGTATATCACTTGTATTGTTATCATAACAATAAATGAAGTGGATAGAGTTTCTGTAATTGAAAATTGAATTATCTAAAAGGTCTTAATATCGTTACAGAAATAATAGTATTCCAAACTCCTAATTCGAAAGGAAATGATGATTTTTTGAAAAGAAAATGGGCTGTGCTGCTTATTATCGCGACGATTGTATTTGCAATACCTTCATATTATTTTTTTAAAATTAATAAAACCGAAGAGGTTTTTGTTATAGATGAAGAACCTCAAAGGAGCTTTTATAGAATCGAATGTGAGCTGGATGTCTCGGATAAAACATTAACGGCAATTCAGACAGTAGATTATTATAATAATGATGATATTGAGATGCATGATTTATATTTTCATGTATATCCTAATGCTTTTAAGGAAAAAACCACTGTTCCGTTTTTATTTGGTGATTTTGATAATGCTTATAATAGAGGCTTCGAGCCGGGTTATGCGGAGATTTTAGCAATTAGTAAATTGGAGGGCGGATCTGAAAAACTTTTAAACTATTCAATATCCGGAGAAGGGAATACTATTTTAAAGGTTGAATTGGATAAGCCGATAAAACCCGGTGGAAGAGCAGATATAAAAATAAGTTTTAAGCTATATATCCCGCCGGCTTCCGAGAGGTTCGGCTTCGGTGAAAACCATTTTAATTTAGGCAATTGGTATCCGATAGCAGCGGTATATGATGATAAAGACGGGTGGAATTTAGATAAATATTATCCCATCGGAGACCCTTTTTTCAGCGATGCTTCAGACTATTTAGTAAGCATAAAGGCTCCGGAGGATTATATCATAGCTGCATCCGGGAAAAATATTAATAAAAGTTTGGAAGAGGGTTATATAACCTGGGACTTTGAAGGAACGGCTATAAGGGATTTTGCTTTCGTAGCCAACAATAAATTTAATTTTGTCGAACAAAAATTAGACGGTATCAGTATAAAATCATATTTTTATAATGAAGATGAAGAAAAAGGGAAGGAAGCTCTTGAATACGGAGTAAAAGCGATAAAGACTTTTAACAAATTATATGGGAAATACCCCTATAGTGACTATTCCATAGTTGAAACCGTGTTTCCCAGCGGTATGGAATACCCCACGTTAGTATATATAAGTGATAAGTTGTACAAATCCGATTTTAGCAGTGATCCTCTTATCATCACGGTGGTACATGAGACGGCGCATCAATGGTTCTACGGGATTGTGGGAAATGATCAAATAGATGAATCTTGGCTGGATGAAGGTTTCGCGGCATATTCGGAAATACTATATGCGGAAAACATTTACGGTAAAAAAACAGGCAGGGATTATTATATCAAATCTGTGGAAGAAGGCGTGGAGGATGCTTTATCAGCAAATGTCATTGATGGATTATTATCAAAATCCTTATCTGAGTTTGATGATTGGAGTGATTACGGACCCACAGCTTATGGCAGAGGAGCTCAATTGCTTCACAGACTGAGGGTTATGCTGGGCGATGATATGTTTTTTAAGGTATTGAAGACCTATGTAGAAAAGTATAAATTTGAAATTGCATATGTGGAAGATTTTATCATGGTGTGTGAGGATGTTAGTGGAAAGGATTTATCAGGATTTTTTGAATTATGGTTGGATTATTAGTAATTGTTACTACCAAAGATTGAAGGTTTTTTGAAATATATATAGAATATAGTCAAAAAAGAGTAAAGGAGATACGGTATGTTTGTATTTGAAAGAATGATTAAAAATCCGATTACAATATCAGTAAATGCTGTTGCCAAGCAGGCTTTGGATTTGATGCAAAAGCATAATCTGAAGGTTTTACCGGTTATGGAGAAAGGAAATTTAGTCGGTGTGTTGGCAAAAGAAGACATAATGGGGCAGTTTTTATGTGATAACAAGGGTTGCAGATATAAAGAGAATACTCCTATTGAGGATATTATGACAAAGCGTGTTTACACAGTAAAAGAGAATGATTATATAGAAAAGGCTGTTCTTTTATTAAAAGAAAGAAGAATAAGTACCATTCCCGTTTTGGATAAGGATGAAAGACTGGTTGGAATAATAACCAGAACTGATGTATACAATGCCTTTTTAGATACCCTAGGAGTAGATAACCCCGGCACAAGAATATATGTTGTATTGCCTAACTATATAGGAGAAATTGCAAAAGTTACAAATATTATAAATGCCGGTGCAATCTCATTGGAGGCAGCATCTATATTTGATATAAAAGAAGAGAACGCAAAAGGCCTTATAGTGAAGGTAAAAGAAAAGAATGTGGATAGATTAGTAAAAACCATGAAAGATGCGGGCATCGATGTTCGTGATGTAGGATAGGCTTTAGTTAAAAGGAGAATGGTTGAAATTTGAGCTGTGGATTATCTCCACGGCTTTTATTTATTACAGAAAGTAACTTTAATATTAGAAAGCTATCATTTATAATAGATATATAACCTAAAAAGTGGAGGAATAATGATGGTTGGAAAAAAAGTCGGAGTATTTACTTTGGCCTTTGGACTTATTACGATTGGTGTACTTTTATTTGCAGGAAATTTTATTAATTTACCTATTCGGAACCTTTATAAATATTGGCCTATTTTATTAATCAGTTTGGGTTTGGAAATACTGGTATATATACTGGTCTATAAAGTACGAGATGAAAAAGAGGCAATAACCATAGACGGATTTGTCATAGCTTTTATTATAATGATTGCAATATTTTCAGGTTTGTATGGCGGGGTTAAGAGTTTTACTATAAAGGGCATAGGCGATATACCATATATTAAGGAGCAAAAGCTACCCTTTGAGCTGGATGAAAACGTGGTGAGAAGCGGAATTTCAGAACAGTTCCATATAATAGAACTAAAAATAACAAACAATTTTGGGGATATAGAAATAAAAAAGGTTAGTTCAAAAGATATAAGCTTTGAAGCGAAGATTCATGTTCGTTATAGCGATGAAGCGGCGGCAAGAAAGTATATAAAAGAGGCTATACAAGTTACTGAAGGAGAGGTCACTAATATATCTATTTTGGATGCGCCATTTCATGTTGAGCAAAAGTATAGTGATGCTATGGTTGATTTTATTATATATATACCGGAAGGCATCGACGTAGATGTAAGAAACAGCTTCGGGAATTTGCAAGTAGAAGGTGCCGGAGAAGTTGAAGTAACAAACAGCAACGGTGATATTGTTATAAAAAATTGCACCAAGGCTTCACAGATAAAAGCATCCTTTGGAGACATTCATATTGTGGGTTTGTCAGGTGATACAAATATTATTAATAGTAACGGCAATATAAAAGTTAAAAATGTGGAAGGCAGTGTAAAAGCAAATACTTCCTTCGGCAATGTGGTAATTAACGATATAAAGGGAGATGTAAAGGCAGTAAGCAGCAATGGAAATATAGAGGTATACGAAATCACCGGAAACATTGAGGGCAGTACTTCCTTCGGTAACGTAAGAGTGGATAGGGAAAGCCTGGAAAACGCCAGAATCAGGGTAAATACTAATTTTGGAAAAATTACGGGATTTGAAGAGTTTGTAAATATAGAAGGTATGGATATAAACAAAAATATAGAAGCAGTATTGGGAGACGGAAGGCGTGAAGTATCGCTTAAAACAAACAATGGGGATATAGAAGTGAGGTAAAATCAATTTGTATCGATAAAAAAATCATGTGCTTTAGTTGAAAGCCGTGTGAAGAGCCTTTGCTTGGGAGATTTCATAACCGGCTGGGAGCAAAATGTATAGTAGCTTAAATTATCAAGGATATGATTAAGTCTGATAAAACCTATTATTAACGATAAAACGGCAGAAACAGCGTAACCTAAACCATAATACTTCTCACCTGCCCATATAGTTCCTTGTGTTAATAAGGCATTAGAGAAAACAAAAAACAGTGTTAAAAATAAAGCCCCGTATTTATCGTCAAAGTATAAAAGTACTGTTAAAAATACAAACATTAAAATAAAAGAATAGTAACCAATAATCATCATACTGAATATGCCTACAGTTATGTATAGCGGTTTTATTAAGGGCAATATGTTTATTCCGATGAAAAGACATGATACACTAAAAATCAATTGAATTTCCATCACCTTTTTGATACCGCGGGATATAGCCATCCTCAATTCATTTTGCTTTTTTAGAATACTTAAAAAGACACCTTCGTTGCATATGGTATTATAATAAACTCTATACTTTTCATAAATAGATATTTCACAGGATACGGTGAAGATTATTATAGATGGAATGATTGTTAAGAAGGCCCAAAAGGCCGGCACATCATAAGTCGGTGAGATAATATAGGTATGGCCTATAATGACACCTTTACCACTGAACCAAAACAATATATTGTGTAAATATAAGCCTAGAGAATAAAAGAAACCTATAAAATACAACTGTCTATGTTCATCTAAGTAACTTAAGAATGCAAAATAATCACCGTCTTCGTTAATAAAATAAGTCTTTATATTTCCATAAAGAAATAGTGCTATTACTAAAAAGCCAATATCCATAGAGAACATAATGCCGGTTAAGGAGAGTTTATTTAGTAGTTTTATAAAGTATAATATAAAAAAGATAGAAGCGATTCCCGCAAAAAATCCTTTAGCAATTTTTATATAATCTTTTAAAGCCGATATATAAACCATAAGTAACCATAATATATTAAGCTCCATAAATAATATATAAGCGGCAAATTTAAATGATATTTGCAACGGGGATATGCTAT
>CAYXAT010000094.1:0-3486 GCA_964462065.1 uncultured Clostridiaceae bacterium
TTCATTTTTTTTTGTGACTATGCTATAATGTTGTCATTCCAGAAGAGGGAGTAAATAATATGCGGCAAGGTATTCTTAAAAAAAACTATAATTGAATAGTGGGAACAAAACCTTTGAAGATATGCCTCGTTTAAGAGAGGCTTGGTTTTTGTACCCACTTTAAGAATACTTTTGCCTTATCAATTTCGACATATCCAAAAAGACGACAACTGCCTGTTTAGTGTAGTATGTCGTATATGTGTATGCGCATGTCACTCAATCCCCGGCGGTAGAAGTATTTAACTGCTGGGGATTTTTATGCCCTTTTGGGCTGTGAATGGAGGATAAACACATGAACATCATCAATGTCGGTATTCTTGCACACGTAGACGCAGGTAAAACGACCTTGACAGAAAGTTTGCTGTATACCAGCGGAGCGATTGAAGAATTAGGAAGCGTAGATAAAGGGACAACAAGAACAGACGCCATGTTTTTGGAACGGAAACGAGGAATTACTATTCATGCTTCCGTAACTTCTTTTAACTGGAACGATTTTAAGATTAATATTGTAGATACTCCTGGGCACATGGATTTTTTAGCAGAGGTATATAGTTCTTTATCTGTTCTTGACGGGGCAATTTTAGTGATTTCCGCCAAAGATGGCGTACAGGCTCAAACTCGTATATTATTTCATGCACTTCAAAAAATGAAGATTCCAACGATTTTTTTCATAAACAAAATAGACCAAAACGGGATTGAACTACAAAACGTATACGAAAACATCAAGGACAAACTTTCTGCCGATATTAGTGTTATGCAGGACATAACACTAACCCCACGGGTATCGCTGGAGGATATTTCTGATGTAGAAAAATGGGACACTGTGATTGCCGGTAATGACGATTTTTTAGAAAGATATATAAAGGGAAAACCGCTGAACATACAGGATTTGAAGAATGAAACATACAGAAAGGTTCAGAATGGTTCTTTGTTTCCTATTTATCATGGAAGTGCGAAAAACAATATCGGGACTGGAGAGTTGATTAAAGCAATGACAAATATCTTTCGTTCAGGGGCAGATAGCAGTCTATCTGAACTATGCGGGAGCGTCTTCAAAATCGAATACCCAAGTCCCCAAAAGCGTCTTATCTATGTGCGTCTTTATAGCGGAACGCTACATTTACGGGATACAATATCGCTGTCGAAAAAGCAGAAAATAAAGATTACAGAAATGTGCATTCCATTAAATGGAGAAACCGTCCAAACGCATATCGCCCATTCCGGTGAAATCGTCATTCTGTCTGATGATACCTTGAAATTAAATGATGTTCTGGGGAATGAGAAAATTTTACCGCAGAAAGCGTGGAGTGATAATCCTCTCCCTATGTTGCGGACAACAGTCATCCCGTTGAAACCAGAACAAAGAGAACTTTTACTGAATGCTCTTACAGAAATTACCGATACAGACCCGCTTTTACATTATTATGTTGATACCACAACCCACGAAATCATCATTTCCTTTTTGGGAAAAGTGCAGTTGGAAGTTATTTCTTCACTTTTGGAGGAAAAATACCATGTGGAAGTAAGTGTAAAAGAGCCCACAGTTATTTATCTGGAAAAGCCGCTCGAAAAGGCAAGTCATACCATTCATATCGAAGTGCCGCCAAACCCATTCTGGGCATCGATTGGTTTATCAGTAACACCAATTCCGACAGGCAGCGGAATACAATACGAAAGCAAGGTTTCTTTAGGCTACTTAAATCAAAGCTTTCAAAACGCTGTCCTAGAAGGTATCAGCTATGGATTAGAACAGGGGTTATACGGTTGGGAAGTGACAGACTGTAAAATCTGTTTTGAATATGGAGTTTATTATAGCCCCGTTAGTACTCCCGCAGATTTTCGTTTTCTCGCTCCAATCGTACTTGAACAGGCCCTGAAAAAAGCAGGAACACAGCTATTGGAGCCGTACCTTTCTTTTACTGTTTTCGCGCCGCAGGAATATCTTTCCCATGCATATAATGACGCTCCAAAATATTGTGCGGTGATTGAAACAATCCAACTGCGAAATGATGAAGTCATTTTCAAAGGAGAAATTCCAGCCCGCTGCATTCAAGAATACCGCAGTGATTTAACCTTTTATACGAATGGAAGGAGCGTTTGCCTCGCGGAATTACAGGGGTATCAGGCGGCTATCGGAGAGCAGGTTTTTCAACAGCGACGCCCCAATATCCGATTAGATAAAGTGCGCCATATGTTTAATAAAACAACCTAATTGAAAGATTTCCGACATTTTATATAGCTGCATTGCTCATAGAAATTATGGTTACTTGTCATATCTTTTATGGGATTGATTGTCAAATGATAGAGCCGACAAAGGAGTAAGGATAGATACTGTACAACTAAAAAAATACTTGGAGGAAAACGCTGATGAATAGTAAATCCGCAAGTAATCTGCTCCCGTATCCTGTTATCGTGCTGATGGCAAGCGGCGACGTTGACGCTATCAACACGGCTCTCTCCCACTACGAGGGCTACATAGCCGCTTTATCCACGAAACAGTTTAAGATTCAAGCGGCACACCGCACTTGTGCGTTGATGAATCCCTACGCCGTCGTCTGGAAACGAAGCTGATTACCAAAATTCTGATTTTAAAGTCGCATAACCCCCTTGCCCGTGCGGGAAGCGTGACTCCCTTTCCACGCTTCCCGTGTACAGGCTTTTCGTGTTGTCAATCGGTCAAAGCCCACCGGGAACAGCGAGTTTTGACGGCCTGATAGCCGGTTTTTGCACTTTGATAAAGAAAGCCCGCAAGGAACGGCGGCGTAGCATAACGGAAAATCGGATACGTTCTATTTCCATACCGAGCCGGACGGCGAGTGCGCCACGATACTTTCCCCATAGGGAAAGCGGAGCGACAACACCGACAGCCGGGGAACAAGTGGTTTGCCTGGCACCCTGTACTCGACTATCGATTTATATTAGATTAAATCTTTCAATCTTAGATAACCCTATTAAACTACGCACAGATTGTCGGCTGGATAGATGCACCCTTTGATAATATTGTTGGTGAAAGGTGGTTGTTTAGTGGATTCTTTAAAAGGTATGAATAATGCGTTAGAATATATTGAATAGCACTTTTATTACGCCATAAACACCAATGGCTTGTGCATTTATTGTTTGGGAGTAAGAAATATGGAAGATTCAGTAATATTCTATAGAGATAGATTGGGCTTTCAAACTGATGAAAGGGGGCGAGATTTAATTGATTCACATTAAGATTAGAAGACCAATAGAAGATGACAAATACCAATTAGTTGAATTTTTTAAAACTGTAGTTGTCGATACCTTTATCAAGGAAGGTATAAAAGAGATGGTAGATGATTTAGAGGAAGAAATTGAATCTAAGAAGCAGTATTTAGAAAATGATCTAAAGAGCAATGGAGAACTTAGATATTTCCTAATAGCAGAATATGAGGGCTGTATAGTAGGTACAATAGAATATGGACC
>CAYXAT010000094.1:3496-6515 GCA_964462065.1 uncultured Clostridiaceae bacterium
AGTTTTTGTAAGACCAGATTACCAAGGACAGGGTATAGGTAATTTACTATTGAAAGCTATGATTCAAACATTACAAAATAAAGGAATCAGAGAGTTTTGTATAGACAGTGGATATTTCAATGCACAGAAAATATGGAGGAAAAAGTTTGGTGAACCGGAGTATTTTCTAGAAAATTATTGGGGTGAGGGTCAACATCATCTAATCTGGAAAATTAAGCTTTGAATACATTATGTATTTAAAATTATTAAAGATATCGGTAAAACAAAATGATATAAGCATATGAAAGGCATATAGAAAATGCTATAGTTTGGAGGAATTATGAAAACTTCGCCGATTTGCCGCAGTTGACTACCTGAGCAAAGCAATGGTTATTGCTGAAGGTTCTGGTCTTGCCATTTGGACTCGTATGGACGATACGGCGTCGGATCAGCTTTTCCTGTACCCGCACGAAAACTTCACGCGGGATAATGGGCTCATAGCTGTTTTCCACATAATACTGAGGAACGATGCCATGATTCTTTACTCTCTTCTTAGTTAAAAAAACGGTGGTGTATGTTTTCTGTAATAGGGAGTCGCCTATATATTTTTCATTCTGCAGGATCTGGTTGATGTTGCTTGTGTGCTATTTTTCTCTGCCTACGCCGTTCAAAATACCGCTAGATTCAAGGTTGCGGGCAATTTTTAGAATACTTGTAAACCTTCAAGTTATTCACAATAGATGCGTTTCACAACTACGGCTTCTTCTGGGGCAATGATTATTTTCTTTTTTCGTCTTTGTTATAACCGAGAAGCCGTGCACAGTTGACTTGAATTCACCCTTCTGGTAACGATACTGTAGTCCCAGCTTCACATCCTGGCTTAAAGATTGTCTTTCCTGTTGTGCAAGACTCGCCATAATGTGAGGGCGCTAAGGGGACGTTTCGTTTGACACCTCTTTCAAAAAAATGTTATATTTAGACGAAGTGATAAAAAATGGCTCGATTGCCGCGGTTAAAAAGCGAAACGGGAATATATCATATTATGTTAAGAGGGGAATCGATAAAAGAAATGTTTTTCTTGAAAGAAAAGACAAAGAAAAGTTTATTCATTACCTTTTTAGAGCCAAAGAACTAGGAAATTTTGAACTATATGCATATTGTTTAATGGATAACCATGTTCATTTACTTATGAAAGAAGGAGAAGAAATAGGAATTAGTATAAAAAGAATAGCAGTGGGATATGTCCAGTGGCATAATAGTAAATACGATAGGACTGGCCATTTATTTCAAAATCGATTCAAAAGTCAAATAGTCAACAATGACAGTTATCTAATAAGCGTAGCACGGTATATTCATCAAAACCCTATTAAAGCTAAATTAGTAAAAGACATTAAAAAATATCAATGGAGCAGCTATATAGATTATATTAATAGTTATAATGACGAAAAAGTAAAAGTGGATGTTGAATTAATAAAAGCTTATTTTAAAACAATTGAAAGCTTTGAGGAATATATGAAAGAAGCAAATAATGATGAATTTTTAAGAGACGAAACAAAAAAGAAGTTTACCGATGAAGAAGTAAAAATAATAATTGAAAAAGCATTTTATAAAAAAGATATAACTAAACTTAGTAAAGGAGAACGTGACATAATTATAAGAGACATTTACAAATTAACAGGAGCAAGTATAAGACAATTAAGTAGTGTAATGGGGATGGGTAGAGGCATTATCCAAAAGGCAATTTTGGACGTGCCAATCGAAACGTCCCCTTGACATATGATTGCCCGGGAAATGATTTGGAGGATATCTCATAAAGAGACGGATGCAATTATTTCGCTATTCAGTTTTATAATATTCCATTAAGCTTATATTATTTCGTTGTGTTATCTCTTTGTTGTTCCGATAAGTAACAAAGCATTATTCCGATAACATTGATATCATTCCGATATAAGGGTATAATAAGTATCGGAATGGAGGGGTAATCTATGTTTATGACAGTAAAACAGGTTGCTGAAAAATGGAGAATTTCTGATAGGAGGGTACGTGTTCTTTGTTCTGAAGGAAAAATTCCTGGAGCATATCAAGAAGGACGAGGTTGGAAAATTCCAATTGATGCAGATAAGCCTGCGGATGGACGTTATAAATCAAAAGAAAATATTCTTCTACAAATTGAACGAAAAAAAACAGAGTTGGATAGTAGAAGACCCTTGACTGAGGGTGAAGTTGCAAGACTGAATGAAGAGTTCATTGTAGAATACATATATAATTCAAATGCTATAGAGGGTAATACTCTTAGTTTAAAAGAAACGGATTTGGTACTAAGAGGTCTTACGATCGATCAGAAACCTTTAAAAGACCATATAGAGGCAGTTGGACACAAAGAGGCGTTTGATTTTGTGAACGAACTTCTGAAAGAAAATATACCAATTAGTGAAAGTATCATAAAACAGATTCATTATCTTGTGCTTGCTGATAAAACAGAAGACCGTGGTATATATCGCAGAGTACCTGTGCATATCGTGGGTTCGCATCACGAACCCGTACAACCATATCTTATTGCGCCTAAGATAGAGCAACTTCTAAAGGATTATGCAGAGAACAATGAACATATTGTAACTAAACTGGCCAAATTCCATATTGAGTTTGAAGGAATCCATCCGTTTATTGATGGTAACGGAAGAACAGGAAGACTATTAGTAAATCTGGAACTGATGAAGGCGGGATATCCATCTATTGATATTAAATTTACAGATAGAATTCAGTATTATAATGCATTTGACGAATATCATATAAAGCATAACCTATCTCCAATGGGAAATTTGATTGCAGGATATATCAACGCACGATTGGATTTATATTTGAAAATGCTACAAGATTAAGGCTACTTTAAAAGAAAAAAATATGATATTGATTTAAATCTAATTGTCACGATGCTATGGATTCAAAGGTAATACCCCTCGGCAAGGGGGTACCAGTCTTGATGATAGAGCATAATTCTCCACGCTTTTGTCTACGAAGCGTGGATTATCTTTTGTAGTAT
>CAYXAT010000095.1:0-6233 GCA_964462065.1 uncultured Clostridiaceae bacterium
TTTATGCATTGCTGTTACCTCCATTAAAAACACCTAAAATATCAGGGTGAATCAAAGCATTGTATTCACCGCTACGGGAAAGTTTCCTATTATAGATACCGATTATTAGTTCCTTGATGTTTTGCTCCTCATCATCATATTCAATGTTAAAGGAGTCAGGCTTGAAACCTATCATTAAGGAATTTTCACTTCCTAACGAATTAAAAGGAATAACTCGAAACCTTGTCAACCATTCTGATTTTGACATTGCTGCTGCTACAAGATTCATATTGTTTTCATTATTTTCTTCAAAAAGATTTTGAAGTTCATCAGGTATTATTTCCTTGATTGAGGAATACTCGACTACTACCACAGGCAATTTGCTTATAGGATCATTTAAAGAATTTCCCGTATCTATCAAAGCCGGTATAAATACTTTTTTATTGTTAAATGATATTTTTATCATAGAAATGATTTTTTCTCGCTTTACACGAAAAATAATATAATCCCACGTATACCTCACAGTAAAATAAGCAATTAAAATTGACAGTAAAAGAAGCCTGCCGGGAAAGCCTCTTAAAAAAAGAATATCTTTATAAGAGTACTCCATACCATTTATTAAGTAGTATAATCCAAAAGTTGCTCCGCCAAATATAAAAGATACTGCATAGAAAACTCCTATCAACCTTATAAGTTCATTTAATTTATATGGTGTAAAAGCTATTATTATTATAAAAAAAGAAAATAAGATCTTTAAAAACCAAGTATACAGGTATTCGAAACCTGGTAAAAAATAAAAAATTGAATAAACGGCACCAAAAACGGATGCCAAAAATAGCTTTAACTTCTTATGTCCGTTCTTTGTAAATTTTGCGGTGCACAGAAGTATTATGTAATTCATGGCAATATTCTCTATTAACAATACATCACCATAAATATACTTAATCATCTTTTAATCCCACCATAAGATTGAAAACCATCGGCAGTTATTGAAAACCGTATTCCTATATAAGGGAAAACATTTCTTAACTGCCTTTGTTTTAATCTGTATTATTTATATTAATTATAGGAAAGTAAACAAGAAAAACATGTCATATAAAGAAGTCGAATTTGTAAAATTATACGCCACATAATTCTGTGATTTTCTAGCTTTTCAACAAAATATTACAATGTATGACATTTGTTTAGACTTTTTAATAAATAATCTGATTTACTTGAGTAACATTTTACTATATTTAGAATTCACTACATTTAATATATATGCGTATATTTTAGAAGAATATGAAAAATACCCCCTAAACAAATCTCTAATATAACGAGATTGCTTAAGGAGTATTTAAAGACCTGTATTGAATAACAATTTATATTCTATTTATTAATCTTTTCTGTTATCTCTGTCTCTATTTTGCTCATAAAGTCGCTTAAAGGCATGCTTCCTAAATCTCCTTCTTTTCTATCTCTGACGGAAACATTTGAACTTTCTACTTCTTTATCCCCGATGATAAGCATATAGGGAACCTTTTTAAGTTGCGCTTCTCTTATTTTATACCCTACTTTTTCACTTCGGATATCTGATTCAACCCTTATGCCCGAAGAATCAAGTTTTTTAGTAAGCCCTTCTGCATATTCATATTGTTTTTCAGATATGGGAATGACAATAACCTGAACGGGAGCCAACCAAGTCGGGAATGCCCCGGCGTATTGTTCTGTCAAAATAGCTATAAATCTTTCTATGCTTCCAAAAATAGTTCTGTGTACCATAACAGGCCTGTGTTTTTCACCGTCAGCGCCTACATAAGTTAATTCAAAGCATTCCGGCATTTGAAAATCTAATTGAATTGTCCCACACTGCCACGTACGCCCAATGCAGTCCTTAAGATGAAAATCTATCTTAGGACCATAAAAAGCTCCGTCTCCTTCATTTACCTTATACTGAACATTTTTTGCTTCTAAAGCGCCTCTGAGGGCTTCAGTCGCTACTTCCCAATCTTCATCAGAACCCATTGCATTTTCCGGTTTTGTAGACAGTTCAACTAAATAATCGAATCCAAACACCTTGTAAAAATAATCAACCAGCTCTATTACGCCGATTACTTCTTCCTTGATCTGCGACGGCATCATATATAAATGTGCATCATCTTGGGTGAAGCACCTTACCCTCATAAGCCCGTGCAAAGCACCTGATAATTCATGCCTATGGACTAAACCTAATTCAGCCATTCTGATAGGAAGCTCTCTGTAACTGTGGAGGCTCCTTTTGTACACTAATATTCCACCGGGACAATTCATTGGCTTTATGGCATACGGCTCATCGTCAATTTCGGTAAAATACATATTTTCTTTGTAATGATCCCAATGCCCGGATCTATGCCAGAGTTCTTCTCCCAATATAATAGGTGTTTTTATTTCCTGGTACTTAGCCTTTTTATGTTCTATTCTCCAAAAATCCTCAAGAAGATTCCTTATTATCATTCCGCTGGGATGGAAAAAGGGAAAACCCGGACCTTCATCCTGTATACTGTATAAGTCCAATTCCTTACCAAGCTTTCTGTGGTCCCTTCTCTTAGCCTCTTCAAGCATTTTAAGATAGTCATCCAGTTGGCTCTTTTTTATAAAAGAAGTTCCGTATATCCTTTGCAGCATCTTATTTTTTTCACTTCCGCGCCAGTAAGCCCCCGCTACACTTGTAAGCTTGAATGCCTTAACTTTCCCTGTTGATGAAACATGAGGTCCGGCACATAAATCTATGAATTCGCCTTGCTTATAAAAAGAAATAATTTCATCTTCCGGCAAATCCTCTATAAGTTCAACTTTATAGTCTTCTCCGTGTTCGCTCATAAGCTTAATTGCCTCTTCTCTGGGCAGCTCGAATCTTTCCAATTCCAAGTCTTCTTTTATAATGTTATTCATTTCATTCTCTATCTGCATCAAATCCGCATCAGTAAACGGTTTTTCAGTATCAAAATCATAATAAAATCCATTTTCTATTGCAGGACCTATTGCAAGCTTAATGCCCGGAAAAAGTCTTTTTACAGCCTGTGCAAGTATATGAGAAGTAGTATGCCTTAATGCCAGTCTCCCTTCGTCGTCGTCAAAAGTCAGCAGTTCCAAATCTGAATCTTGATAAATTTGCTTGTTCAAATCCACTATTCTACCGTTCAAATTTGCTGCCAAAGTCTCTTTCCTGATTTTGTGGCCTAAAGAATCAACTATCTGTTGAATCTTAATGCCGCTTTCGTATTCTTCCTGTTTTGAGTTTTTAAATGTTACCTTTGTCATAATTATCCTCCTCCGATTTGTTAGGCATAAAAAACAAAAATCCCCCAACCCCCCAAGGGGCGAGAGAATTCGCGGTTCCACCCTAATTATTTCTTATTAATTATAACGTAATTAACGGTATATCCTACTTAATTTCAGTATACAGCTCCGAGGCGGTTTTCAAACAGTCGCTTCAAGAAATGTTTTCAGCCTTTGACATTTCATCTCTAATAAAACTTCGCTGATTTACTCTTCCTCTTCATAGCAGGTCATATTTTAATACTATTCTAATATCATAACACATTTATGTCAATAATACAGAGAAAAAATAATTAAAAGTATCCCTTGAACTAATCCGATCACGGCTCCCAAAATACCGCCTAAGATTTCTATATGCTTGAGCTCCTTATTTGCAATTCTTAAAGTAATCTCTTCAAGCTTATTTAAATCTATACCGTTTATTTTTTCTTCCACCATTTTTCCGATTTTAATATCTTTAGATGTCTTTTCATACAAATCTTTCACTATGTTTTCAAACATATGCGGAGCTTCTTTATCAATTTGCTCCTCTATATACGAAATGATATTATTTCTTATAATAAAAGGTACTAAAACCGGTATCTTTTTGTTTATTTTTTCTGAAATTGCTGCTTTTATTGATGCCAATGCTGATTTTCTGTTATCAACATCTGATAATTTATTCAGTATTTCATCAATATCTATCAATTCTTCTTCAATGGTAGAACCTACACTTATTGCTATTTCTTCTCTTCTTTTTGGGAGCAAGCCCTGTATCTTATAGTTAATAAGTGGAATATGTACAGGGTAAATAGGCCTGAACAACATTTTAATAGCCAATACGTTAGTAATCCAACCTATTATGCCTCCAATAAGAGCCGGGATAAAAATTTTTATTAACATTAAGTTCCCCCGCTTTTATCATTTGAACCTTTTTAGATTATTGATTAATTATCTGCTCCGAATATTTTACTTTGTAAATCTCAGTTAAGACATATTTCTGTTCTATCGTAAAATACATTTTGTATTGTTTGAATAATTTCTTTATTGGAAAATTCGTTTACATTGTGTAAATATATTTTTTTCGGCGCTATTGTTATAAGATTACTGATTAGTAAATCATCATAATTAAATTCTTTACTTAATACTTCCTTTTTAAGATCATCAACATCCTCATAACTGATTATTGACTTTTTTTCATCAAGTAAAGTATATCCACCGTTTTTTTCAGCAACAACGTGAACAACATTTACTTTTGATTCTTGAATTTCAACAAAGTATCTTAATAATCTTATGAACTCATTATACTCTTTTTGTGTTATATATTCTTCTACTGCCTTATCTACTATAATACATAAATCCTTCATGTATTCGTCCAATCTGAAATTTATAAAACCATCTAATATCAGCAAACGTTCTGTTTTAAGATAGTTAAATATGCTCTTTATTATCTTAGCTCTACGTGACTGCCTGTAAAAAAAACTATCGTAAATATTCTCTTCATTCTTTATCAATTTATTTGCATATTCGAAAATCTGCTTCTTTTCACAGTCAGTAACATAAATATAATAATCTTTTATTATTTTCTTTATTAATATAGATTCATAATTATCTATTATAACATCGGATAAAGTAGATGCAATGCTATAAATTAACTCATCATAAGCCTTTTTATCTTTAATCTTTGATAAAAAACCTTCTTTTAAACTGCATTTTATAAATAAAGTATTACTTTCTATATAATCTTCAACGGTCAACTCCAAATTATCTTTATTTAAGGTTTCAAGATTTGATAATATATAATCCTTTATCTCAAATTCATTTCTTTTAATACCAATAGTTGTCATACTATTAATTCAGCTCCTTCTTGCTTAGTATTATCAGTGATGCAAAATTATTATTCACCAGCTTAAATCGGCTAAACACATTGTGTATCAATAAGTTAAAGGAATTATCGAACCTATATCTATAATTTTCTTGCTACTTAGTATCTTTACTGAAACGCCTTTTTCATCCAAAAATTTTTGAATTCTTTTATAATCTTTAATCTCGTGCAGGCTACCGGTAAAGGCTATTTCTCCATCGGATATCAACCCTGAAGCCCCGCCTATAAAACCATAATTCAGTTCTTTTAAATCTATGCCTCCCGGTTTTATTAAAAGCGATTCAATACCGCATTTCTCGAGTACATCAGCAATCTTTTCATCCGATGTTATTGCGGCTTTGTCATTGACAGGTGCTACAGAACATTTGGCATAACCTTGATTTATATGATAAAAGTTAATTCCGGCTTTTTCATATAAAAGCCGTATTTGTTTGTCTGTATATTTTAAATTATGGAACGCGTAATCTCCTATTCTTAATACATTATATGCGATGTTATACGGATAGTTTCGACGCAGCCATGCATCACCTTTTGTCACTGCAAATCCTTTTTTTATAAACCGCAAAGACAACTTTTCATATATATTAGGAGCCAGTACTATAGAATTACCGCCGATATGATGGAACAAAATATCGGGATGCCCTTTGATTGAATCATATAATTCATTGCAGTTTATAGTTTTAATCACTTCTATGTTTAATTCTTTTAAAGATTTTAATATTTCGTCACCGGCTCTGAAATCAACTACTACTGTATTTACTTTTGAAACCGGAAGGTTAGGTGAAGCAATATATTTAACCAATTATCGCACTTCCTTTGGATTTATTTTATGTAAGATATTTTTATTCAACAATTAAACGATATAGTTATGATGCTTTCTTTTCAATCTGATTATATTATAAATTCTAAAATTAAAAAATGAATGATTCAGTAATCGAAACATTCATTCACTTTAAGCTTTATATTTTCAATGGACAGGAAACGGACAGATTCATGAGTTCGCTATGTTCCCTTATTCCCAATAACCGTTGAGGCTGTTGGAGGCGACACCCGGATTTGAACCGGGGGTAAAGGATTTGCAGTCCTCTGCCTT
>CAYXAT010000096.1:0-6133 GCA_964462065.1 uncultured Clostridiaceae bacterium
AGTTTAAAGTTATAAAATAACTAAGTAATTCTTATAACACTATTTTTTTTACAGTCAGGGGGATAAAAATGAAAAATGCAATTGTAGCAAAATTTGGAGGAAGCTCCTTATCTGAAAGCAAACAATTTATAAAAGTAAAGAATATAATTACTTCTGATAACAATAGAAAATTTATTATACCATCAGCACCTGGCAAAAGGCATAGCAAAGATCATAAAATCACCGATTTGTTATATATGTGCCAACAGCTTGCCTCTCATGGATTAAATTTTGACGAAATATACAGTTTGGTTCAAAAAAGGTATGAGGATATATGCGAAGAATTAAATTTGGATTTAGACATCAGCTCCATTTTAACTGACATCAGAAAGCAAATTCAAGATGGGGCATCCAAAGACTATGCAGCTAGCAGAGGCGAATATTTAAATGCAATCATATTATCAAATTATTTAAATATTGATTTTATTGATGCAGCCGATTTAATCATTTTTAATGAAAAAGGCGAATTTGATTCTGAGGCCACAGAAACGAATGTGAAAACCAAGCTAAACGGGATATCCCGCGGAATTATTCCCGGATTTTATGGTTCCATGCCAAACGAAGAAATTAGGGTTTTCTCCCGGGGAGGCTCGGATATAACCGGCGCTATTATTGCAAGGGCGATTAAGGCCAAGCTTTATGAAAACTGGACAGATGTTTCAGGTTTTTTAATGGCTGATCCGCGTATCGTAAAGAACCCTAAGCCAATTGAAAAAATAACATATAAAGAGCTGAGAGAGCTCTCTTATATGGGCGCTCCCGTGCTCCACGAAGAGGCGATATTTCCCGTAAGAAAAGCAGGAATACCCATAAACATAAAAAATACCAATTTCCCTGAAGAGTCAGGCACCATGATTATTAATGACTTGGAGCCTGTATCTCATCTTGGAACTATTACCGGAATTGCAGGAAAAAAAGACTTTACGGTTATATCTATCGAAAAAACATTGATGGGCGCCGAAAAAGGGTTTTTCCGCAAATTGATGTCCGTGCTGGAAACTAATAATGTGGCTATAGAACATATGCCTTCAAGTATTGATTCTATTTCTTTAATAATCGCCAACTCTGAATTAAATTCAAAATTAGAAAGGATTATAGAGGAAATCCGTATATATTGTAACCCTGACTCCATCATATGTTACCCGAACATGGCTTTGGTTGCTGTAGTAGGCAGAGGTATGATAAATACTAAAGGAATATCGGCAAAAATCTTCACAGCCCTTGCCAATGACGGGGTAAATATTCGAATGATTTCACAGGGCTCCAGTGAATTAAACATTATTGTGGGAATTGAAAATGCGGATTTTGAAAAAGCAATATCTGCAATATATAAAGCTTTTTAGCAAACTTTTAGCAAAATAACGATTAATTAATAGAAACTTATCAAAAATACATGTTTATAGTAGAAATGCTTGTTATTTCCCGGGAAATAATTCATTTTAGAACATATTACAACGTTTTTTTGGAATTTGTTCATCCGCAGTATCCTGCCAAATCCCAAACTGTTACTAAGCCCAGGAGTTTCTCACTCTGTTTACCGTTCTCCGTTATGAAAACTACGGCAAGCCTTTTATTTAGTTTAAAACTTTTTTGAAACATTTCTTCTACATCAGTCAGTAGTGTGCTCTTTTCTACAAACTCGTAGTATTCACTTATATTTCCGTTGACATCAATATAATCATTAAAATCTTTTATCAAAGTATTCCTTAGAAACATAACATCTTTATTTCTCGATACGAAGGAAAAGAAAGTATTTTCACTGAAGACCCCTACTATTCTATCGTTCTCAAGAATAGGTACATGGGTAAAAGATTTTTTTACCATTGTTCCCATTACATCTAAAACCTTCGACTCCAAATAGGCAGCATAGATATTTCTCCTTTGTACGGCAATGGTGCTAAGTGCGGAAGGCGGACATGTAAGCTGATTCTTTATCTCTTCATATAGTTTAATAACATTCTCATGGGGTTCCGCAATCGGGTCTGCATCCTTTTTAAAAGGATTATGTATTATTGCATTTCTCAGTCTGGAAAAAGCAAGCAAATCTTCTTTATATTTTGAAAATGCCCTATTGTTCTTTGCCATTTGATTTATTAAATAAGAATTGGGTGTGCCTGTTTTAGCCTGTAGGCATTCCCTCATGTGTTTGTCTAATTCATTGTATATTATTAGAAATTTGTCAGAATTGCTTCTATCCATAAGACCCCCCCGTATATCTGCAGTCTGTTATATGAATTAACATTCCCTTAAATTATAGCATATTTTGTCGTTTTATCCCAGTGCAACATCCAACACCATCATTATGGCAAAACCTATGGCAAAACCTATAACCCCTAGGTTTGAATGTTCTCCTTCGGCAGTCTCGGGTATTAACTCCTCAATTACTACATATATCATAGCCCCTGCCGCAAAGGATAGAAGATAAGGCAATACGGGTTCAACAAATCTTGTCGCCAGTATTGTTATAGCCGCCGCAACAGGTTCTACCGCTCCGCTTAATACCCCGTAAACAAAGGATCTGTTTCTTGATAAACCTTCATTCTTCAGTGGCATGGATATTATGGCTCCTTCGGGAAAGTTTTGTATGGCTATACCTATAGTAAGGGCCAAGGCTGTTGAAAAAACTATCCCCGAACTGCCCGCCACGTAACCTGCATAAAGCACGCCCACAGCCATGCCCTCGGGAATATTATGAAGAGTCACCGCAAAAATTAACATCGTAGTCTTTTTAAGACTGCTTTCCAGTCCCTCGGGTTCATTTTCTCCAGCATGTAAGTGAGGGATTGTCTCATCCAGCAGCAACAAAAATCCCATCCCTAAAAGAAAACCGACCACAGCCGGTATAAAGGAAAAGGCCTCAGAAAAGCCGGACAGCTCCATGGAAGGTATTATCAGTGACCAAACCGAGGCTGCTGACATAACTCCTCCGGCGAAACCGAGCAAGAACTTTTTAAGATTTAAATTCATTTCCTCTCTCATAAAGTATACCCCGGCCGCACCAAGAGAAGTACCTATAAGCGGGATCATAAGTATTGCTAAAAGTTCCATAAAACCACCTTTATCTTTCATTTATATATAATACTTCAGGATTAATCCAATAATTTATCTTATCTGATTCAACATCAACATTTATATCTATATCACTGAAAACTATCATAACATTGACTTCGGGGACTTCTAATTTCAAGCTCATATCTTCCAATGAGGCATAATCCACTCCGGTTCTTCCCGGAGGAAACTTTTCTAAAACTCCGTCTAAATAATCATTCATATCCGAAACCAGAATTGTTCTTTCATTAAGAAGTATCTCCAGAGTTGGTATTCCGTCTTGCCTGTTTGCATCCCAATTTAGTTTGTAAATTCCCCTTACGCCTTCGATTAAGACAAAGTCATCTTCTTTTCTTTTGATGCTTCTCAAATTTATAGCCCACCGGTAATCTCCTATATCTATAGCCTCCTGCTGAAGAGCTAATGTTGTTCCAAGATAGTTCCTAGTATAATCATTTTCGTGATTTGGGTATGTTTGTTCAAAGCCCAAAGTTTCTTTAAATGTTTTACTGTTTCTTAATTTTTTATCAAACCATGGAGGTAATGTCGTATCCTCTGCATTTACCAAAAATATTATGGTATCCGTTATTGATTCCCGTACATTTTGTTCCGGTTCTTTAGCTGTGGGAACAATTTTTCCATCTTGAAGAATTCCCTCATTCTTCAGAAGATTTTCAAGCCTGCTTATTTGCGTTTTAACAGGCAAAACATTATAACCTGCATACGGTGCAACAGAAATTAGGGCTAAGACAGCAGTAACAATTATTATTGTCTGATGCGCTCTTTCTTTTTTAAACAACAAAAGAATTGCCGACAATAATGCAATAATCCATACCAATGTGAAAAAATATTCCGTTATCTTTAGCCCGGTTTTTTGCAGCTGAATAACCAGAGCCCAAGCTTCAAAGATTAATATAAATATAACAGCAATAGGGTAAATCCTTTTATAGAATTTCGCCGGTACCGAATTATTGTGAGTAATCATGATATGCAACCAAATCCCGATCATTGCAAAAGACGATGCAATGGAAGAAAGCCTTATAAACGGAACCTTCATACCACCCATAACTGTCTTCCCCGCCCATAAAATCAAAACAAAGGTCAGGGCTAACATGATTGGAGTAATGATATATTCAAATAAAATTTCAATAAAACGCGGCTGTTTCTGGGCAACTTCTCTTTGTTTATCAATAACTCCTTTTCTGAAATCCGGAAAATAACCTACAAAAATTGTAAAAGCTAAAAGTCCGCTGAGTGTTCCAATATAACCGTAAACCTTGCTGCTAAGTCCCTTATAAAGGAGTGCCTGAACAGCCCCGGCAACACCCGATGTCCCACCCATTATCACAAGGCCGTAAATCGCGGCAATGAAAAATGATTTATGAACCATGAAAAGGGATTTTGAAATATCTGATTCTTCCTTCGGACATCCCGCTAAAACAATAAATAAAAGAAAACTTACAAACATTATAGCGCTAACCCTTGCCGCAGCCAAGGCGGAAACATGTCTATAGCGCATAGTCGAATACTCAATAATCGCCCCACCGAAAAAGTGCAACAACAAAAATGTTATAACTGTTGCCAAGGCTCCTAATAGATTCGCATAAATAAAAGCTTTTTTACTGTTATATTTGCCTTGGGCAAAAGTAATAGCCGCAAGGCTGAATATAGCACCTAAAGAAAAGGACAGGTGCAGACAATTAAAAAGAAAATTATAAGTTTCTTGCCCTTGCCAGCCTATATGAATTCTTATTAATGTTACAACGGAAAAAGCAACTGCATTTGCAATAACCGCGGGAAATCTTTCAGAAGCCTTACCCGCTCCCTTAAAAACCTTTGCCGCTGAGCTAAAAAAACTGTTCATAAAACACATCCTAATCTTATTTAATCTTATCGTTCCTCAAGTACAAATCCGCTCCAAGTATCTGCGTATTGCAGTAACAGGGTCAACGGTTCTTCACGGGTCGCACTGGAACGATTATCCTCAACGTATTGCCCGTCATGATACACAATTGCTTGTATTTCCGTTTCCGTAAGTTCGATATATCTAAGTGCCAAATAAACACTCCTGATGGGAACGCTCAGATAGATGAGATCGGCGTTAAACCTATACGGATAATACGGTTTATATCCATACATTTTCTGCTTTTCCGTTGGTTCGTTTTTTATATATTGTGGATTACCGGGCATACCTACTTTTCCCAAATCATGAAGCAATGCAACTATTACACAGCTTTCATCCGTGATATGGGGAGCCACAGCATTTTTTAGTTTTAACATGGTCTCTGCAACATTCACCGAGTGCTCTAATAATCCGTTTTCCTTGCATAAATGATACTTTGTACTGGCAGGCGCTGTAAGCCATTCAGTTTCGTTTTCCATAAAATCAATCAGCCTATCAAATTGTTCCTTCCGACTTATTACAAAAGATTTAAGCTTATTATACCTATCTAATAATTCATTTTTCATCCAAATTCCTCTCTTATTTGACGTAACGCCTATTAAAATAGTTTTATATAAATTATAGCACACAACTTATTCTATCTATGTGCATTATTCTAGAATTATTTTAAATATGAAATGAATTGCATGCAATAGAAGGATTGATATTGCCTTAATCCAAACATAGCAAAGCATAAGCAGTTGGAAAATGTATAGATTAAATGAAATACCAAAATGGTATTATATAACGCATTCCGGAAACTTTTTAGTTAAAATAGATAGTGTACCGTTGCCGCCCAACTCATCTATTACTAATTTATAAAGTTCATTTAGGGCAATTTTGAACTCGTCTGTCCTCTGCGCATTTACCGACTCCATATAAAGAAGAACATTAGTCGTATCATTTGTAAGCTTGGTGCGATCCGCTTCTCTCCATAGCCAACTCCTCACTACAGCCCCCAAATCATCTTTGTAAATTAGCTCTCCTTCCCTCGGTGGTGAATTTTCACTTTCACCCAAAGGAATAAACTCCTCATCTCCTTTAGCAAATCCCAAAACCATGTCCCCTGCAATTTTATCTAAATCTTCTCCGCCGCAAGTAATC
>CAYXAT010000097.1:0-2933 GCA_964462065.1 uncultured Clostridiaceae bacterium
TTTGTATAGAATACCACTGTAAGGGTTAAAACCTTTACAGCGGTATTTTTAATATGCAGAACTGTAAATGTCAAAATAAAATGATATACACCTGAACTGAGGTAATTATGAAAGATGATATAGTTTATAAGTCTTTGCTGTACGATTTTTATGGAGAATTACTTACAGAAAACCAAAAAAATATTATAGATATGTATTATAATCTTGATTATTCTCTCGGTGAAATCTCTGAAGTTATCCAAATAAGCCGACAAGGTATATATGATACCTTGAAAAGAGCTGAAAATACACTTTCGGGATATGAAAAGAAGTTAAAATTAATAGAAAAATATATCAAGCAGGATTCCCTTTTGAAAAAAATTGAATCAGAAATAGACAGAATTTTGCCCGATATGATTGACAATGATAGTAAGATAAAAGAAACGCTGATTAAAATAAAAGATATAATCAAAGAATTAGTATAACAAATATGGAGGTATTTAAATGGCCTTTGAGGGTTTAACTAATAAACTCCAATCAACACTTAAAAAGCTTAGAGGTAGCGGCAAGCTCAATGAAAAAGATGTTAAGGATGCAATGCGTGAGGTCAGGGTTGCCTTATTAGAAGCCGACGTTAATTATAAAGTTGTCAAAGACTTTATAAACAAAGTCACGGAGAGAGCTATAGGGCAGGAATTAATGGAAAGCCTCACTCCCGGGCAACACGTTATAAAAATAGTAAATGAAGAGCTGACTGAGCTGATGGGCTCGACGCAAAGTAAAATAACACAATCATCAAAACCTCCGACAATAATAATGATGATTGGATTGCAGGGAGCGGGAAAAACATCAAGTTGTGCCAAATTAGGTTTGAACTTTAAAAAGTCAGGAAAGAAACCGCTTTTAGTGGCCTGTGACATATACAGACCCGCTGCCATAAAACAACTTCATGTAGTGGGAGAACAGGTTGGTGTGGATGTTTTTTCGCTTGGCGACAAGCTGAAACCCGTAGATATAAGCAAAGCCGCGTTAGAATATGCGGCAAAGAATGGAAATGATTTAGTAATAATTGACACAGCGGGACGTCTTCACATAGATGAAGAATTGATGAATGAACTGATAAGCATAAAGCAAGACATCAAGCCTCATGAAATAATCCTTGTAGTAGATTCCATGACAGGGCAAGATGCGGTTAACGTATCGGAAAGCTTTAATGAAAAATTAGGCATAGACGGTGTTATACTCACAAAACTGGACGGTGATACCAGAGGCGGTGCGGCTTTATCCGTAAAAGCGGTAACCGGTAAACCTGTCAAGTTTGTTGGTACCGGAGAAAAAATGGAGGATTTGGAACCATTCCATCCCGATAGAATGGCTTCAAGGATTCTGGGCATGGGCGATATGCTGAGCTTAATTGAAAAAGCTCAATCAACCATAGATGAAAAAAAAGCGATTGAACTGGAAAAAAAGATTAGAAGCCAGCAATTTACTTTTGATGATTTCCTAGACCAGCTTCAACAAATGAAAAATATGGGATCTTTAAGCCAATTAGTAGATATGATTCCCGGAATGAAAGCGGGTAAGCTGAAGAATATAGAGGTAGATGACAAAGAATTGGAGAGGGTTGAATCAATAATAAAATCCATGACAAAAAAAGAGCGCCGGGAACCCTCCATTATTAATTCAAGCAGAAGGAAAAGGATAGCTGCGGGCAGCGGCAACAGCATTCAGGATGTGAATAAAGTTCTTAAAAATTTCGAACAAACAAGGAAGATGTTTAAGCAGTTTTCTGATATGGGTAAAGATTTTAAAAAAGGTAAAAGAAAACTACCTTTCTTTTAATTAATAAATATATGCTAAAGGAGGTGAGAAACATGGCAGTAAGAATAAGGCTGAGAAGAATGGGGGCAAAAAAAGCACCTTTTTACAGGTTAGTAGTTGCAGACTCGAGATCTCCGAGAGATGGTAGATTTATTGAGGAAATAGGTTATTATAACCCGATTAAAGAACCTGTAGAAATAAAGATAGATGAGGAAAAGGCTAAAAAATGGCTTGAAACCGGTGCAAGACCTTCAGATACAGTTAAGACATTATTTAAAAAAGCCGGTATAATTGGATAGAATTCTGATGGGAGTGTTTACTGTGAAAGAATTGATTGAAGTAATAGCAAAGGCCCTTGTAGACAATCCGGAAGAAGTCAAGGTGAAGGAAATAGAAGGAGAAAAATCAATAATCTACGAATTGACCGTAGCATCCGAAGATATGGGCAAGGTGATAGGCAGACAAGGCAGAATAGCTAGGGCAATAAGAACCGTAGTAAAATCTGCAGCTGCCAAAACCGATAAAAAGGTTATTATGGAAATACTATAGTAATGAGGGGTTAGCACACTAACCCCTATATTATCACTATGCAGGTGTTTTATGAAAGAGTATATCAGTATAGGACAAATTATTAATACCTATGGAGTTAAAGGTGAGTTAAAAGTATATCCTTTAACGGATAATATAAATAGGTTTAATGATTTAGAGGACATCTATATTGAACTAAATGAAGAATTAAAGAATTTTAGAATTGAATATATCAAGTGTATGAACAATTTGGTTGTAATGAAGCTTAAAGGAATAGATGATATCGATTCGGCTAAAAAATTGCAGAACCATTATATAAATGTTCATAGAAATAATGCAATAAAACTACCAGAAAACACCTATTTTGTTTGTGATATTATTGATGCCGATGTATATACAGTTGAAGGACTATATTTAGGGAAAGTTTATGATGTGATACAAACAGGAAGCAATGATGTATACATTGTAAAAAAACAAAATAGTGAAATTTTGATACCGGCACTTAAAATCATTATTAAAGATTTGAATATCATAGAAAAAAGAATAATCGTAGATTTGCCGGAAGGGCTGATATAAATGAGATTTGATATTCTTACCCTTTTTCC
>CAYXAT010000097.1:3033-6084 GCA_964462065.1 uncultured Clostridiaceae bacterium
TAGGTGATAAGAATGTCTATGAGGGAAGGAGGGACAGCAGTGGATTTAATTAATATAATTGAAAGCGAACAATTGAAAAAAGATATACCGGATCTTAAAGTCGGTGATACCGTAAGGGTGTTTGTAAAAGTTGTAGAAGGTGCCAGAGAAAGATTACAGGCTTTTGAAGGTTATATTTTAAAAATGCAAGGCGGCGGCCTTTCAAAAACATTTACCGTCAGAAGAGTTGCGTATGGTGTTGGTGTAGAAAGAACTTTTCCCATTCATTCACCAAGAATTGATAGAATTGAAATTATAAGAAGAGGTAAAATAAGAAGAGCAAAACTGAACTATATGAGGAAGAGAGTCGGAAAAGCGGCTAAAATAAAGAGTACAATGTAATTGAAGGGCTAATGTAAGCCCTTTTATTATTTTTAAGAAAGGTGATAGACGTGAATATCCAATGGTATCCCGGTCATATGGTAAAAACTCAAAAAGAAATAAAAAGTGAGTTAAAGCTTATAGATATAGTTATTGAAATGTTAGACGCAAGAATTCCTATAAGCAGCAGGAATCCGGATGTGGATACAATCATCGGCAATAAAAAAAGAATTATAGTATTAAACAAAAGTGATTTAGCTGATGAAGATATTAATAAGCAATGGAAACAATATTTTCTCAGCAAGGATTTAATTGCCATCTTTGTCAATTCAGTAAAAGGTCACGGCATCAAGGATGTTTTACGGGAGTGCAGGAAACTTATGAAGGCAGATTTAGAAAGAATGAAGAAAAGAGGAATTGTACATAAGTCAATAAAAGCTTTAATAATAGGCATTCCAAATGTGGGGAAATCATCTTTTATTAATAAGTCCGCGAATAGAAGCACCGCAAAGACCGGAGGAATACCCGGGGTAACAAAAATGAAACAATGGATTAAAATAAGTAAGGATTTTGAACTTCTTGACACTCCGGGAATACTGTGGCCAAAATTCGATGATGAGATTGTGGCACAAAACTTGGCATTTACCGGAGCTATTAAAGATGAAATAATGGATACAAATGAGTTGGCCTTAAAGTTTTTACAAAAAGCATTGAAAGATTTTTCGATTCAACTGCTTGATAGGTATAAAATAGATTATGACGGAGATTCAGCGGAAGAGCTTATGAAAATTATAGGTAAAAAAAGAGGATGTATAATAGCCGGCGGCGAAATAGATTTTAATAAAGTATCTGCCTTAATACTTGAAGACTTTAGAAATGGCAGATTAGGCAGAATCTCATTGGAAAGACCCAAATAACATTCTGAAAGGTATTTATCATGAAAATTAAAAAAGAGAATATTACATATAAACCATCGTGGAATTACGAAGAATTATATTACAAAGAGGGATACATAAATGTGGCGGGTATTGATGAAGCAGGGAGAGGACCGTTGGCAGGCCCTGTTGTTGCTGCAGCAGTTATTTTAGACAGAAAAAAAGATGTATCAGGAATAAATGATTCAAAAAAACTATCAGAAAAAAAAAGAAATCTTCTTTATTCGGTTATAACCAAAGAAGCATTGGCAATCGGTATAGGTGTTGTTGATGAAGCTACTATTGATTTGATAAACATAAAAAATGCTACACATTTAGCTATGAAAAAGGCCATTGAAAATTTAAAACTAGAGCCGGATTTTTTGTTGATTGACGCAGAAAGCCTTAAAGATATAAAGATTCCACAACTTGCAATTATAAAGGGCGATTGCAGGTGCTTTTCAATAGCCGCTGCATCTATAATCGCAAAAGTTGAAAGAGATAGAATCATTGTTTCTTATGAAAGTATCTACCCGGGATACGGATTTGCCAGGCATAAAGGTTATGGAACAAAAGAACATTTCGAATGCATAAGAAAATACGGTTTGTTACCTATACATAGAAGAACATTTACAAAGAATGTTTAAATATTAAAAGAGTATGTAAAGAGCGGGGATTTTCTGAAATGAACAGTACATCATAATACGAAAGATAAGCCTAGATGCTTTAGTCAAGAGGAAAGATAATGAATAAAAATAGAACCCTGGGAATATACGGTGAAGATATTGCCGTTAAATACTTGGAAGCGAAAGGATATGCAATCCTTACAACAAATTATCGCTGTAAAATGGGAGAGATAGATATAATAGCTGCGGACGGTAATACAATCGTGTTTATTGAAGTAAAAACAAGAAGCACGGACAAATATGGGCAGCCACGGGAATTTGTCAACCATTCTAAGCAAAATAAAATAATAAAAACCGCTTTACATTATATTGTAAACAAGAACCTCACCGATTATATGAGCAGATTTGATATTGTTGATATATTGGTGGATAAAAATGGTAGAAGTAATAATATAACTTTGATAAAGAATGCTTTTGAATATAGCGGTAAATACGGATATTGATTTATAGGAGATTCCATGTCATATAAAAATGCATTAAGCATATCTCATGAAATAGTATCAAACTGCCTTTCAGAAGGTGATATTTCCGTTGACGCTACGGCGGGGAACGGCAATGATACGATTTTTATGGCTAAGCTTGTAGGAGAAAAAGGAAAAGTTTACTCTTTTGACATCCAAGAAAGGGCTATAGAAACTACCCGTGAAAAACTAATAAAAAATAACTTTGAAGGCAGGGTTACGATAATAAAAGACGGCCATCAATTTATGGATAAATATGTACCTTTCGGTATAAAAGTCGTAATGTTTAATCTGGGTTATTTGCCAGGTGGTAATCATTTTATAGCCACAAAACCGGAGAATACTATTGCCGCCATAGAAAAATCATTAAAATTGCTGCAAACAGGCGGTATTGTAATGATGGTAATTTATTATGGCGGAGATAGCGGATTTGCAGAAAAAGATGCAGTAATAAGTTATATAAAAAGCCTTGATTATAAAAAGTACTCTGTTTTGGTAATGGATTTCGTAAATTGGATAAACTGCCCTCCCATAAGTGTGTGTATAGAAAAAATCAGTGAATAAATTATATATAATATTTTTTATCTAAAGTTCTATGCTGTATTGCTTCTGCTATATGGTTTATATTCA
>CAYXAT010000098.1:0-2559 GCA_964462065.1 uncultured Clostridiaceae bacterium
CGTCGAAAACTATTGTTCCGCAACATTTAAAGGAGGCGTTTGGTTGAGAATATTAAGAATCGGTTCCATCGGTACGGATGTTATGGAAATACAATCAATGCTTAATCGCATAGGATACTATTTCGGAAATCTTGACGGCATTTACGGGGTGATGACCGCGAATGCCGTAAGAAACTTTCAAAGGGATTTCGGTCTAACTGTTGACGGCATAGTCGGGCCTGCAACCTTTAATGCTATGTTGCCTTTTTTAAGAGGTTATGCGGTTTATACGATTAAACCCGGAGATACTTTGTATGATATCTCAAGACGATACGGCACCACCGTGAGCAGGATATTGACCGCTAATCCGGGTCTGGATCCTATGTCTTTGCAAGTGGCGAGAAGAATTATTGTCCCTTATGGGATCGGCGTGGTAGATACAAGGATTGACTATACTTACGAAATAATGGAAAGAGACATACTTGCACTCAAAACCTTATTTCCCTTTATCGGTGTGGAATCAGCCGGAAACAGTGTTTTGGGAAAAAAGCTATATTATATGAAGATAGGTACGGGTGCCAATAAAGTCTTTTATAATGCATCACATCATTCCTTGGAATGGATTACATCTCCGTTATTGATGAAATTTTCGGAGGATATCTTGGCCGCATATTCCGAAGGACGTTTAGTCAGGGGATACAATATAAGAGATATACTGGAGAGAAGCACCATATATATAATGCCGATGGTCAATCCCGATGGAGTTGATTTGGTGTTGAACGGTCTACAAAGAGATAACCCTTATTACAATCAATTAATCCAATGGAACCAAACGGGGAGACCCTTTTCTCAGGTATGGCAGGCGAATATAAGAGGTGTTGACTTAAATCATAATTATAACGCGGCATGGGAGTTATCAAAACAAGCAGAAATAGAGTTAGGTATAACAGGACCGGGGCCTACCCGCTATTCAGGACCAAGACCTTTTTCCGAGCCGGAAACAAGAGCGGTTAGGGATTTGACTATACGGGTCAACCCGCGGTTGGTGTTGGCTTATCATAGCCAAGGTGAGGTAATATATTGGAACTTCATGGATTTGGCTCCGCCGGAATCCGTTCCTATAGGAAGGGTTTTGGCAAGGGTCAGTGGCTACACTTTAGAAGAAATATACGGAATAGCCTCTTATGCAGGTTATAAAGATTGGTTTATCCAGGATTTCAGGCGACCGGGATATACAGTAGAAGTGGGGCTAGGAGTAAATCCTCTGCCCATATCACAGTTTCCGAAAATCTATAGGGATAATGTTCCGCTATTACTGCAAGCAACATTGGAATAATGCATGGGCGGTCAAAGACCGCCCCTACTGTTTATATGGAACGGAACGGCAGGGGGGCCGTTCCCTAAACTAGCTTTACGCTTTCTTCTTTTCGCCCAATTTTGAATACTTTTTTAAATAATTTCTCCGCATTACAATACACTCTAAGGGATTTATGGGTTTAACTCTTCCAAATAAGGATGCTCCTATATATGCTTTACAATTCTTTTCCGTAATCATACTCACCGCCAATGCATCCTCTTCTGTTTTACCGCAACATAATGCACCGCCGCTTTTTAATAGTATTGCCGATGATTTCTTCAAAGCCTTTGCAATGGTTATAGGGTTTTCATCTTGATTATGTATATGGCATCCTGCGATTTGAGCAAAATCATCCAATAGGGGTCTCAATCTTATACCGTGTTTACATATTGCTTTTATTTCCGAAGTATTCTTAAATATTATATAATTAATATTCTTATATCTATTATAAATCTCTTGATGTACTGTTGCTTCCTGTGGCATATTTAAGTCTATTTTATTATACTTAATACCATCACCCTCATTGGTATTATAAAGTATAAATCCTTCTTTAGTTCTTTTGCTATTTGCATATTCAATATATGGTCTGTCGCATTCCTCTTTATCATGATTAAAAGAAAGTGCAAATTCATACAATTCATCCGCTTCGCAAGCGTTCTTCCCGCTTAGCTCATAATAACGTTTCAAAATATATTCTAAGCAAACATTATCCAATTCAAAGGCAACTGAAAATGCTTCATTATAATCTTTGCCGAGGCAAAGGGCGCCGTGGTTTTTCATTATCACTGCTTTGCTTACGGAACGAGATAATGCATCTTTGACATTCTTCCTCAGCTTTTTTGTTCCCGGTAAGGCATAATCCGCACATATAATTTGTTCAACAAAATAAGGATGAAATTGTTCATCCTTTAAATTTATTTCACTTATATCAGCAGCACTGATTATGGAGGCATATTCCTGGTGTGTGTGGATTACAAAGTTTATATGAGGATAACCCTTATATACCTCAGCGTGAATACCCCTCTCCGATGAAGGTTCGATATCACCGTCATAACTGCAATCATCGATTTTTACAATAACAATTTCTTCGGGGGTAAGGGTTAAATAGCCTCTGCCACTTGGCGTAATGGCAAAATAATCGTTATCAATACGGCAGCTTATATTGCCCCATGTCCGGACTATTAGACCCGTTTCGACCAACTTGTGCCCGGCTTTTATTATTA
>CAYXAT010000098.1:2659-6075 GCA_964462065.1 uncultured Clostridiaceae bacterium
TTGTCTTTCTATAACGATTACAGGCGGACAGGGTCGTCCGCCACTACATGCTTTTAGCTTTATCTATTCCAGTACATTTGTCATGACTTTTATTATCGCCTCATTGGTCTCCAACATTCCAGGGTTACATACATAGCCTAAATTTTTTATAACATTTTTAAAATCCGAAGCTAAAATGCCATCCGTTATATTAATAACTCCTCCTGCCATCGATAGCAAAGCTGATTGCACAGCCCATCCGGCAGATAATGCTAGTTTATAGGAACAGCCTTCTTTTCCTCCGTCGCATACAATTCCGGCTATGCTACCGACCATATTAATAATGGCACCAAGCATTTCTTTGATTCCCCCATCCATCAAATAGACCACTCCTACACTGGAGCCTATTCCGGCAGCGACACCACAGCCGCACATAGCTGACAAAGTGCCTGTATAGGATTTTATATAAAATGTAATGAGGTTGCTTATCGTTAACGCCCTAATAAGTTTTTCTTTTGATGCCCCGATTTTTTGTGCTACAGCATAATTGGTGAGAAATACTGTTATTCCGTGATTGCCGCTGCCTGCACTGCTCATAGCCGGCAATCTACTGCCTGACATTCTTGCTTCAGCAGCCGAGGCGCATAAAAGTTGTGCTCTATACATTAAATCATCGTTCATGTAACCGTCACTAACTAACTTTTCAAACTTTTTTGCAACTCCGTCTTTCATGACCAGACCTTCTTCGGCCAGAGCTAAATTCATATTCACGCCTTTTTCCAAAAGTGATAACTTTTCTATAGGTACGGTCTGAGTAAAAGCCAAAAAATCCTCTAAATCATAGTTTTGAATTACCGCCGTTACCTTGTTCAACCCCGTAGTTTGTGTTTCGCATTTAATACTGTTACAGCCCATTTCGGGAATCATTGCATTTAAATGCCTGTCCTCAGTAACAACACAGATAGTGCCTTTAGATGTGCGCAGTATTGTTTTTATATAAAGTTTTGCACACCCCTCTTCAACGGTAACTTTAACCCTGCCTTCCTCAACCAGCTTTTTTGCCTTATTTAAATCATCCTCATCAATGCTGTCAATAACTTGCAGACCCTTTTCCGAATCACCGGAAAATATTCCAAGAGCGCCCGCTATATCCAGACCTCTTTCCTTAATACCCGGTATTCCCACTTTCATCCCGTTTTTATAAAGACCGCCGTCAACTGAAATTTCAAGCTTTTCTACATCCCCATCCAAATTCTTTCTCGCTATCGCTGTTGAATAGGCGACAGCAACAGGCTCGGTACATCCAGTTGCTGGTACGACTTCTTTACCCAATATATTTAATAATATGCTTTCTCTATCTTCCATGTAAACACTCCTTTCGTTTATAAGGGTTATTCTTTTATGCTTTTCCCTTCCACTTGGACTCTTTTAATAGATAACTTAATAACTAACATCCCATTTACATCACCCCTATAAACAAACTGACATTCCCTAAAAGAACATATGTACAATATATTGATCTAAAAGTACCAATGCACCCAGGACAAAAACATAATAAGAAAAATACCTGATTTTGCCCTTTTTCAAAAGATTTATCATATATTTTATTGATATATATCCGAATATGGCTGAAAAGATAAAGCCCACACCTAAATTGAGAGAATCTATATTTTCAACGCCAACATCCAAAACATCCTTGAAGTCAAATACAGCCGCACCCAAAATTGCCGGTATTGATAACAGGAACGAAAACTTGGCCGCAAAATCTCTGTCCATATTTCTAAATAAAGCTGCCGAAATTGTAAGCCCGGATCTTGATACGGCGGGAAATATGGCAACCCCTTGTAATACACCTATAAAAATGGCATCAAAATAATTTGTCTCATCTAAATCTTTATAGCCGTATCTGATGCTGTCAGCAAAAAGCAAAACTATACCTGTCAAAAAAAATCCAAAACCTATTGTGCTTCCGCTTATAAATATACTTTCAAAATAATCTTTGAATGCAATGCCGACGATAGCCGCCGGTATTGTGCCGACAATCAATAAGAAAGTTAGTTTTTGAAAAGGTTTTTTCAGCAATATAACTATATCTCTCCAAAATACCGCAAATACTGCAACTAAAGTACCTAAATGCACAACAATGCCAAAGGTTAGGCTGGGCTCCGCAACTCTAAATAATTTCTGCAGAAGTACTAAATGCCCAGAACTGCTTATAGGTAAAAATTCCGTAATACCCTGTATGATTCCTAAAATTATAGCTTGAAATAATGTCATATGGCCTCTCCTTTTTTGTTTTCTTTATACATTATAGCTTATAACATATAATCTACAAAGGTTTTTGCCTAACTATAACTAAACAAACACGACCCCTAATCAGTAATCTTCAAGACCTTCATTAGAGGATTTATTGAAAACTGAACCGTAAAACCGATAATAATCCCTGTTATAACGCCCGAAATCAATAGAAACGGTAAATAGTAAAATAGATGTATATTGGATATCACCAAACTTGCAACAGATATTTGCCCTATATTGTGAAATATAGCCCCTACTACACTTATTGCAGGTATGCTGAATATATTCTTGTGTTTTATATACATAAAAGACATAATTAATGCACTTAATAATCCCCCCGCAAGGCTGTAAAAAAAGCTTGACATTCCCCCTCCAAATACGGAGCTCAAAAAAGTTCTAAGTAAAACTACTGTTATAGCTTCTTTTAATCCAAAAACTATTATAGTAAAAAGGCTTATTACATTGGCGAGGCCAAGCTTGACCCCGGGGACCGGTATCGGTACCGGAATAGCCCTTTCAATTAAATTTAAAACCAAAGCCTGGGATATTAAAATGCTTAACAGTACCATTTTTTTTGTTTTTGTCATGGATTCACTCCTAATAAGAAACGTTATCTACCTCAGGCCTGTCACTGCCTTCTATATAAATTTGCACTTTATTTGGGAGACAAACAATACTCTCTCCTACTTTACTAATCACACCGGTTTTTACACATATTCTGTCGGGGCATACAACATCACTCACAAATGCACCATTTTGGCTAACATTTATATCTATAAACTTACCTTTATGCAAATCAATATGGATATGCCTTACTTCACTGATATCTTTCATATAAATCTTTTCATATTCATTTCCTTCAACATAAATCACAATTGCCTTATCATCCTTATCCTTATATATTTGCTTTATTGCAAAATACGATATGGCTGACAAAAGAACAAATGCAAGAATTATTATATCTCCTTTTTTTAATTTCATAAGAATTCACCTGTTTATCCTTAATTGTCTTTATAATAATTTATTTTCTGCTATTAAATATGCTTATTCTTAGTTTACATTTTTCCGCCTTAGATATCTATAGAACTTTATAAATTTCCACATAATTCATAGAATTCATAGAAATACTGACTTGCCTT
>CAYXAT010000099.1:0-5975 GCA_964462065.1 uncultured Clostridiaceae bacterium
AGGGTCTATCTTTTTACCTAATACTAAACTAAATTGTATCGATACAATTTTAACATGTATTGAAAGTTTTTCAAATGTTTTTCAAAGTTTTACATATATAATATTAAAGCTATAATTGATAAACTACTCTACAGGTATGGTATTTGTCGCAGTTAGTCTTACAATAACTTTACTTTTTGTATATCAAACTTTTTTATTTTATAATTCATATTTTGAGGGGAAATACCTAAACTTTTTGCTGCTGTTCTTTTATTCCCATCAAACTTTTTCAGTGCGTTTATTATCAAGTCCTTTTCCACATTATACAATATATCAGATAATGTTTCTTCTTCGTTTTTATCTATAATTGCCATACTGCTTAGTTTTTTAAATTGTTCATAATAATACCTTGGCAGGTGGCTAATTGTTAATATTCTTTCATTTCCGCCTATAATAAAAATACTTTCTATTATATTTTGCAGTTCTCTCACATTGCCTACCCAATTATACTTATAAAACATATCATTCAAATCATCAGATACCCCTTTGACATTTTTCTCGTACTTTTCGTTGTAAAATGATATAAAATAATCGATTAAAAGCGCTATATCATCCTTTCTATTTCTAAGCGGGGGTATAAAGATGCATATGGCAGAAAGTCTATAGAATAAGTCTTGGCGAAGAGTGCCGCTCTTAATGCAAGCTTTTGGATCCTCGTTAATAGCTCCGATTATACGACAATATATTGGTATTTCTTTTTCTGCACCTACTTTGCGAATTTTCTTTTCTTGAATAGCACGCAACAATTTAGCTTGGCAGCTTAAACTCATAGAATTTAATTCATCTAAAAATATAGTTCCTCTTTTTGCAAATTCAAATAGCCCGGTAGTATTTTTAGAATCTGTAAATGCACCCTTCATTGTCCCAAACAGTATGCTTTCTAATAAATTTTCAGGTATAGTAGCGCAATTTATTGGCACAAATGGGTCATCTTTCCTACTGCTGTCGTCATGAATAGCTTTAACAAACATCTCTTTTCCTGTACCTGTTTCACCAATAAGCAATACATCAACATCAGATTTTGAAGCACTTATACTTTCTTCAATAGCTTGCTTCATTTCTTTATCATTGCCGATTATATTCATAAAACTCATATTTCGAGGACGTTCCGTTTGAGATATTACATCATTTTTTATTCTATTAATTTCACTTATAATATTTTCCAGTATATCCACTTCACTCAAAATCGAGCATGCCCCAACTACTCTATTATCACTATCAATTACAGGATGATAGCTTTGAACAATTCTTGTTTTATATCCATTAAAAGTTAAATATTTCGTATAATCATGTATTATAGAATTCTTGGTAACCATAACCTTTAGCAGGCGGCTGCCGGGGGTAAAATATAAATCTGTGGGGTTCTTTCCCAAAGCTTCTTTTTCTGAAATCTTTTCAAAATTTGAAGCCATTTTATTATATTCAAATATAACACCTTTCTCATCAATAATTATCACCCCACTATATATATTGTTTAGAACCGTTTTATAGCATAAAATTTTATTTTCAAGTTCTTTTACTTTGTTTTTAAGATCAGCTTTTTTATCCATCTTTACCTCGGTTTTATAATAAAATTTATATATGATGCTATTGATATTATACCGTTTTTAGCCCATACAATCAAATTCACCTGTATTATAACAGTATCGATTTCCCTACATTTACGTTAAGCACATCATAGATTATTATTAACTTACTTGGCACGATAATTGCAATATCACTATACTATATAAATAGTTATAGGAAGGAGGGTATGATATTATTTTTTAGTATCATACAGATAAGCAATGAATAAAGGATATAGAATTATTAGAAAAGATCAACTCAAAATAACTGAATGGTCAGGAGGGACGATGACAGAGCTATTCATCTATCCCGAAGATACAAATTTTGATAAAAGGACTTTTCTTTTCGAAGTTGCATCTGCAACTGTAGATTTGGAAAAATCCATTTTTTCAGATTTTACAAATTATAATCGTATTATAATGACATTAGATAATAAGCTGGAGCTTATTCATAATAATGAGGAGAAAGTTACTCTTAATAAATATGAGCCTCACATATTTGACGGCAATGCCAATACTGTAAGTTTTGGAAAGGTTACCGACTTTAATCTCATTATGCGTAAAGACAAATGTATAGGCGATGCTATTGTTTTATCTATAACTAAAAATAGTGTGATTTATCCCCGAAAAACAATTCATATCTTTGACAATAATTTAGAGACAGTTTTTTGTGCCAGCGGTTCACTTACGCTTAATTTCAAGGATAATAAGCATACAATTAATCCGGGTGATGTGTTAATAATTAATCATAAAATCATAGGTAAAGATTATTACCTCTCCAATAACGGAAATGAAACATGTGATGCGATTGTTTGTATGGTTATGTGTAATAACTAGATTAATAATTCCACTGAATTAAAAAACAGGCCCTTCGCAACGGTCTGTTTTTTAAAATAAATGTATAGACTAATAAAGGAATATGGATTAAAAATTCATATTCCTTTATATTATTTGTATATATTATAAGTTGTTTTAATATTCGTATGCTAATTACATTAAATAAGTTTCAATTATATGCTTTTTTTCGAAGCCTTCAAGTTGTAATTGATGTTCAAAGCAATTGATTAAAAAGTCCAATCTTACAATTCCCACAAGCTCAGAGCCTGTTACTCTAACTCCATAACGTGCCGCTTCATTCTTTATAAATTCAAAAGGTCTATAAATTGGAGTTCTCTCGCAATCCATTACGTTAATTGATACCACAGTTCCCGGTCTATCATCAAACTTAATGCCTATTGCTGTTACAGTAGAAAACCCACCGCCTTTTGCCCTAACTGAATCAGCTATTTTTTTAGCTATAGACAAATCTTCCGTATCTATAAAAATGTTGAAAAATGCCGGTATTTCCTTTATCGGTGCCAATATAGTACCGCCGGCTGTTTCGCTTAATAAACCATCAACACTGAGATCCGGTTTTCTCATCTCATATTCGTTTAATCTGTCCGGGCAATCTTTAATCTCTTTTAATAAATCTCTCAGGCCTTCATATTGTCCTTTTCTTACAAAAGGAAGCTTTTTTCTTTCCTCACAGCTTGCAGCTTCGGTAGTATAAAAAATCGGTATCTTTAGTTCTTCAAACATTTTTTCCCCTAATTCTTTACAAAATACTATGCAATCCTCCATTGTAGTATTTTTAAATGGGAAAATAGGAATAACATCCATAGCCCCCATTCTTGGATGTGTCCCTTTATGCTTTGTCATATCTATGTGCTCTACGCATTTAGCAGTAAGTTTAACTAAAGCATCTTTAAGGGGCTCTAATTCACCTATTAATGTTACTACTGTTCTGTTGAATTCACCTTCGGGATCACTCTTTACGAATATTACCCCTTCTATATCTTTAACTACAGATACTATTTTTTCTACCACATCCAGGTTTTTGCCTTCACTGAAGTTTGGATTTGCAATTAAATACTTTTTGCTCATTTTCAATCTCCTTCTATAACTTTTTATAAAAAAATAATTATTATCTTGATAAAAGACTGTATATGAAAGAAAGTTTCAAATACTTTTAATATTTCCTACAACTTTGTTTTGGATAAAATTCTATTTTCATATTCAATAGTGTCATTCTGAAGTTTCTCTACATTTTTTTTCATGTCTTCCACAAAACATAAATCTTTTATTGAATTTAGGTTAATTTTCACATTATATAATGCTGCAAGCACTGCCGTCCTAGCACACATTGCTGCTACAAGCCCATCTGTTTCTGCACTGCTATTCCCCTCTTCCGCTACCTTCTCCGCAAGTGGAAGAATCTTGTAACATGTAAGTGCTACATCATAAGGAACCCCAACAGCTACCTTATACTCTTCTTGAATTTTTGCAGTTCTGACAGCTTTTTCTTCATCGCTTCCTTTTGGAAGCTTAAATGCTTTTAAAACACCGTTAAATGAATTTGCATCTCTATCAATATCATCAAGAAGTTTTTCTCTGAGCCTTTTCGCGTGGAGGATAATATCCTTCATTTCCTTTTGGACATCTAAATACTTATCTTTATCCACTGTAAGATTAGCAACCATCTCTGTTAGTGCAGCGCCTAAGGCACCGCATACTGCAGCGATACTCCCACCACCCGGTACCGGTTCTGCAGATGCGGTCATATCAACAAATTCGTTTAGTATCATTGTTTTCATGCTCTCAACTCCTAAATATAATTATTTTGTTTTAAGGATTCAATCTACAGCTTTTGCATATTTTGAAATATCACCTTTGTTAATGTAGAATCTATAAAACATACCGATACTCAATATGGCTCCTAAATATCCTAATGATGGGTAAACAGCACCAATGATTTGCCCAAATGGTAGCAAGGCACCGAAAAAACCTATTAAACATGTCACTACGGCAATAATTCTATATTTAAAAATATTATCTCCTGCAAATTTATTACACACTGTCCAACATAAAGGTACTGCCGTTGAATAGATAGCTAATACTATCAGTATAGTAAACATAAAGCCAAAAACAGGCGATATACTCTGTGCTAATTCCAATGTTGGTATGGCCTTATCATATACATATGCAATTCTGGATAGCATTCCTAAATAAAAAATTGTCGCTACTGCCATAAACAAAATACCCGTTGTTATGCCGCTCACTATTGCGTTTTTTCTATATCTTATTGTTGAGCCTAATGTAGTATAAAAAGGCACTGCAACGACTATGGTAAATGTTACATATAATATGGCAGATACCCACCAAATATTTACTCCGGAAGGATGGGCTACTTCAATTGTTTTCATAACTTCGCCGGCTTGAAGAAAACCATCTATATTAGTAAAAAAACTTACTCCGCCGATTAATATTGCAAATATTATTATGATAGGCCCAAGAAATCCTAATATTTCAACTAATTTTTTCAGTCCCAATAAAACTGTTCCAAGTACTACAGCTGTAGCAATGAACCTACCCAAAACTTCATTAATACCTAAATACTGCGTGAGAGTTGAGCCTGCTCCCGATAACATAACTACAAATATTACAAATACTATAAAAATTGTAAAGTATTCATACAGCATTCCTAATATATCACCAAGAAAATACTTATACGCTTGCTCAGAAGATTTAATCTGAAGCCTATGACCTATATCGAGCAAAACTGTTGTATACCAAGAATATAAGATTAATGCTACTACACACCCGCCAATACCCCAATAACCAAAAGAAGTAAGGAATTGCATAATCTCTTGACCTGATACAGTTCCGGCTCCTATTATAAATGACAGGCAAGCGCCTACAGTTGTAGCTATCACTTTTATATCCAGGCCTTTTCCGTTTTTGTTTTCCATAAGATCCCTCCTGTTTTTTATTCTTTCAATAATATTTGAATTCAACATAATAACACGCAAGTTTTGTGCCATTGTACTTTTTGCCTATAAGTACACTGATTTATTATATTTCAATTAAACGATTGATTGATACGCTTATTGTGTTCACACATTAAATACTTATAAGTACCTTTTTAATACATCAAAATGCATAAAAAGTTAAAGTTTTTTATGTATTATAAAAAACTTTTTATATAATTCTTTTTATTTAGCTTTAGAAGGTTGGGATAACATAGAATATGAATGTATAAAAATTTTTTTATTAGAATACAAATTTTTTAATTTTTTTGTATTATGCATATGTGGACGAGGCAGATAGAAAAGGGAAACGAATACAATAAAGTCTTAAACAAATTATGTTTGTCTAAAGACTTTAAAAAAACTACACATTGTATTGCTTTTATACTTAAGTCATAAAAATTCTTGTTTATAAACTATCTAGAACTTTTATATATGTTTAGGGGCAAACATCTTTGATAAATCCCTTATCCTTTTTACCGGGGTTTTGTAGTACAATAATTCCGGCAATCACTAAGACCCC
>CAYXAT010000100.1:0-5745 GCA_964462065.1 uncultured Clostridiaceae bacterium
AGTGATATACTTTTATAAAAATATGTACAAGTTAATTTAAATTTTATGTAATTACGATTTACAAGTGTTATCTTGTTAATTGTAGTTTTTTAGATATATATACTAATATTATTACTTTAGTTACCGTAAAAAATAATGAATAACCTCCATGTATTTAATTAATCCCTTATATGGGACAATTAATATATCAATACAACTAAAAACGATTTCGCGCTTTGTTTAGGTAGTATTGTGCTTAAACTCAATGGTCTTCTGCATAAATGGCTATTGGGATAATTATAAAAAAATAGGGAGGGGTAATTCATGAAAAAAAGACTCTGGATCTTGACTTTAGTGCTTCTGATGATTGTTTCGGGTATTGTAGGTTGTTCTAAGCCTGCGGCACCTGCTCCTAGCGGTGGCGGCGGAGAAGCCGAAAAACCGAAATTTGACGGAGAAATTCTAATAGGTATTATGGTACCTGTTACAGGTTCGGAAGCTACATATGGCAAAGATATGGAGAATGCAATGAAAATTGCGGCAGACGAAATTAATGAAGCCGGCGGGGTATTGGGCAAGGAATTAAAGTTTACCCTAGGTGATGACGGTTGCGATCCCCAGATGTGTACTGCAGCAGCAAGTAAATTGGTTTCTTCTGAGGTAGTAGCTGTTATCGGTGGTTATTGTTCCGGCGCAACTATACCTGCACTCAAGATTTACGGTGACGCTAAAACACCCTTTATTATTACTGCGGCAAACTCCACTCAGTTAATAGATGAAAACCCCGGTTGGGCTTTCATGATTAACAGCCCCGGATATCATCAGGCAGATGCAGCTGCGGCTTGTTTTGAAAAATTAGGTGTTAATAAGTTAGCTTTTGTTCATCAGGGTGACGGTTTTTCTGAAAATTTAGCAGAATTAACACGGGACGAATGGAAAAAAAGAGGACATGAAGTAGCTGCTTATGACGTTGTTAATAAGGGTGAACAGGACTTTTCATCATTAGTAACAAAGATAAGATCATCAGGCGCAGAAGGGGTATATTGGACAGCATATCATGCAGATGGCGCTTTACTTATAAAGCAGCTCCGACAAGGCGGATATACCGGAGAGATTACTGTAGCTGATGGTTCCAGTTCAGTTCAGTTATTAGAAATTGCAGGCTCAGCCGGTGAAGGCGTATATTGCACATCACCTCCTGTTGTTGATTTTCTACCCGCAGCAAAACAGTTTATTTCAGCTTATAATACAAAATACAAACAAGAACCCGGACCTTATGCAGGTCTTGCATATGATGGTACTTATCTATTGGCAGACGCAATAAAAAGAGCGGGAAGCACCGATCCTGATGCTCTTCGTGATGCATTGGCAAAAACGGATAATTTCCAGACCCTTTCCGGTGCAGTTACTTTTACACCGGAAAACGTTCTTGAAGAAAGTAACTTCATCACAATCAAAGGTGAAGGAGGAAAATGGGTTCTGGTGAAATAAATCTATTTAAATAAAATGGGGGTTAAACACCCCCCATTTTATGTTTACCTTCAAAAAATGAAAGGGTGAGCTTATGTCAATACAAGAGATAGTCGTTCAACAAGTGGTTAACGGCTTGCTTCTGGGTTCATTTTATGGGTTAGTCGCTCTTGGTTATTCGATGGTTTATGGAATTGTTAAGCTGCTGAATTTTGCCCATGCGGACATTTACATGGTAGGCGGATTTGTCAGCCTTACCTTTTTAACATTATTTAAGGGTACATTCATCGGCAATGGCTGGGCAGGTATAATTGTTGCTATGTTTATAAGCATGATACTTGTTGGGCTTTTAGGAGTTGTTATTGAAAGGATTGCTTACAAACCTTTAAGAAATGCCCCGCGACTTTCTCTTTTAATTACAGCTTTGGGTGTTTCCATGATTTTGTATAATTCCGTCATGGTTATAACAGGCGGCGAATATAGGGCTTATAAGACTGGCTTGGGTTTTCAAGGTATTTCTATTGGCAGCGTTTTTATTACCCACACACAAGCTATATTGATTGTGGCTGCAATAGTACTTATGTTAGCTCTACATCTTTTTATTACAAGGACTATGTACGGCAAAGCAATGAGAGCGATATCAATGGATCTTGATTGTTGCCGTTTAATGGGAGTTAATTGCAATAAAATTATTGCTCTTACATTTTTCGTAGGAACCGCATTAGCTGCTTCTGCAGGAACAATGGCCGGAGTCTATTATGGCAGCTTGCACTTTTTTATGGGTTTTGTAATCGGTATAAAGGCATTTACAGCAGCTGTTATCGGAGGTATAGGCATTATTCCCGGGGCTATGTTAGGCGGTTTGCTGCTAGGTCTTTTAGAGTCTTTCGGGACTCAAATACCTTTTATCGGTTCCGAGTGGAAGGATGTATTCTCATTTACTATTTTAATTGTTATTCTCATATTTAAGCCGACGGGACTCTTAGGTAAAAAAGAAAGTGAGAGGATGTAGAAGCTATGAAGGAAAACCAAACTGGATTGCAAACTGCAGCCGCTCAGACAGCTAAAAAGGGTAAAAATCCATTAGGGCAGGTTATTGACAAACTATATGAGTTGTTTGATATCAAAATAGTGCGTTATATAACTTTAGCTGTTGCAATTGCTGTGCTGCTTTATTTGCCTATGAAGACAAATATGTATGTCATGGAAGTAATGACCAACGTGTGGTTCTATGTAGTTATGTGTCTTGGTCTTAATATAATAGTTGGTTTTGCAGGTCTGTTAAGTCTTGGATATGCTGCTTTTTTTGCAGTAGGTGCATATACGACAGGTATAATGATTTTGCGTTTTGGTATCAACTTTTGGATTACTTTACCGGTGAGTGTCGTTATGGCCATAATAGCAGGGCTTGCTATTGGAACACCAACACTTAAGTTGAGGAGTGACTACCTTGCCATCGTAACCCTCGGATTTGGGGAAATGATCAGGCTTGCGGCGAGAAACCTGGAAATAACAGGACGTGCTACCGGTTTGGTCGGTATAAGCAGGCCGTCTATATTCGGTATGACTTTATACAGGATAAACCATTTCTATTATGCCTTTTTGGCGCTTGCTGTTATTGCAATATTTGTTTCTTACAGATTAAACGATTCAAGGTTAGGCAGAGCCTGGAAATGCATAAGGGAAGATGAGGATGCTGCTGAGGCTATGGGAATTAATGTAGTGGCAATAAGACTTTATGCATTTATAATAGGGTCTGTTTTTGGAGCGATTGCCGGTTCTTTTATGGCTGTGAAAATGACGGCTATTTCACCTGACTCCTTTTTGTTTACCCAGTCTGTTATGATTTTACTTGCCGTGGTTTTAGGAGGTATGGGAAAAATCCCCGGAGTAATACTTGGTGCCTTTGCAATGGTAATATTCCCGGAGGTTTTCAGGGGAATCGGTCAGTATAGAATGTTAATCTTTGGTTTGATATTACTGGTTATTATGATATATAGGCCTCAGGGTTTGTGGCCAGATCGTGAAATAAAAAAAGTTGAAAAAGAAAATAAATGTGAAGGCGAGGTGGATTAAAGTGGTGATATTAGATATTAAAGATTTGACTCTTAGATTTGGGGGTATTATACCGGTTAATAAAGTTAGCTTTGGTATTGAAGAAGGTTCGATAGAAAGCCTGATAGGTCCTAATGGTGCAGGTAAAACATCACTTTTTAACTGCCTTACCGGTTTCTATAAAGCCCAAGAAGGAGATATACTATTTGAGGGTAAAAGTGTTATGAAACTGAAGCCTCATAAAATTACTGAATTAGGGATGGCCAGAACCTTCCAAAATCTTCGTTTGTTCAAGAACCTGACAGTCATGGAAAACATAATGTCCGGTATGCACTGCCGTACCTCGGCAGGTTTGGCTGGAGCTGTTGTAAGACCACCGGCACAAAGGGCGGAAGAGAAAAGAATCAGAGAAGTTGCATTGGAATGTATGGACTTTGTAGGGATATTAGACAAAAAAGATAGGATTGCAAAAAATCTGCCTTATGGAGACCAAAGAAGAGTAGAGTGGGCAAGAGCCCTTGCCACACAACCAAAACTTTTATTGTTGGATGAACCTGCGGCGGGACTCAATTATGATGAAAAAATGCAGCTTGTTGAACTTATAAGACGTATTAGGGATGAAAGGAAAATAACTGTATTTTTAATAGAACATGATATGGGGCTTGTTATGAAAGTATCCGAAAAAATATTTGTCATAGATTATGGTATTAAGATAGCAGAAGGAACTGTTAAAGAAGTGCAGAATAACCCGAGGGTAATAGAAGCATACCTGGGGAAAGAGGAGGATCAGGCGATATGAGCGAAGTAGTTCTTTCTCTCAAGGGTTTGGAAACTAGATATGGTCAAATATATGCTTTAAAAGGTATCAGTTTGGATGTTTATGAGGGTGAGATTGTAACCCTTTTGGGTTCTAACGGTGCAGGGAAAAGCACGACGCTTAAGACAATCTCCAGTTTAGTGCCTGCATGCGGTGGTAAAGTGGAGTTTTTCGGTAAAGACATAACAAATGCACCACCGCACTCGATAGTTGAAATGGGTGTAATACATGTTCCTGAAGGCAGAAGAATCTTTAAAGAGCTAAATGTTATAGAAAATTTGGAAATGGGCTCCTTCACACTAAAGGACGATGTTGAAAGAAAAAAAAGGATGGATAAGGTCTTTGACTTATTTCCTGTTCTGGAGGAAAGAGGAAAACAACCCGGTGGCTTGCTATCAGGTGGAGAACAGCAAATGCTTGCCATAGGTCGCGCACTGATGACGGATCCAAAGGTGTTATTATTGGATGAGCCGTCTATGGGGTTGGCACCTATAATTGTTACCGGTATAATGAATATCATCAAGAAAATTAATGAAACCGGCACTACGGTATTATTGGTAGAACAAAATGCAAAAGTGGCGCTCAAGCTCGCCGATAGAGGTTATGTTCTAGAAACCGGTGAAATTGTAATGGAAGGAAATGCGGATGTTTTAAGTAAGGATGACAGCATAGTAAAGGCTTATTTAGGGCATTAGTCAGAGCTTAAAAGGGTGCTTATCAAATCAGTGATTTATTAAGCACCTTTTTTAAATATTAATTTTTTATTTAATTTAGTGTTACTTTATAAGGTTTATGAAATCGTGGACTATTTTGGCAGTAATGCCCCATATAATCTTATCTTTATACTTATAAAAATACACGGGATAAATACCCTTTCCCCATTCATAAGATTTTCCATTTTGTATTAAATGATAAGGGAAATCATCACTTGGTTTCATCGATACATTAATATAATGACAAAGAGGTTTTTGTTCCAAAAGGATAGATAAAGGAATAGTGAAAACCTCAGTTACCTCATTATTATAAGTATATTTATAGTTGTTCAGTATTCCGATATAAGTATATATCAGGTAATTAAAAGGAGTCACTAAGGTATTGGAAGAACCGACTATTGAAATATTATTTGGATTAAGACATAATTCTTCCGATGTTTCCCTTATGGCAGCAGCTCTTTCGCTTTCGCCTTTTTCAATTCGTCCCCCGGGAAAACATATTTCGTTGGGTTGCTTTTTCAGGTTTTCGGAGCGAATTTCGAAAAGCATGAATATATCAGTATTTTCTTCAATTAAAGGAATCAAAATGGAAGAACGCATATAATCATTTTTGCTTGAGATATCCGGAGCTCTGTTTTTTAATTTTAGTATAGAGTTAATCATTGATAAGCAAATCCCTTTATATATATTATTGTGATTATATCATAAAAA
>CAYXAT010000101.1:0-5739 GCA_964462065.1 uncultured Clostridiaceae bacterium
TGATCTACGCATTGCAACAGGCATAAGTCCAAACACCCTCACTAAACTATCTAATAACGAATATGTATCCATGGAAGTACTTGTAAAGATTTGTCGAGTGCTTGATTGTGATTTTGGGGATATTATAGAAATAATATCGATAAAAAACAAGACTGAGGTTTTATAGGATTTTATTAATATAGATGATAGGAGACCCATAAATGAGTAGAAAAGATTATAGTGCCGGGATGGTTAAATTGCCGTTTTGGTTTTTAGAATTTAAAAAAATGATAAACCTGATTAACTCGGGAATGACTTTTGAAGAAATAAAAAATCTGAACATTAAAGAAAATATTTTTTCTGCGAATAGCGCTGCAAGAGCTATAAGTACCTTCAACACAGTTTCAAGACGTGTTAAAGCATTGGATTCGACACTTTACCCTTTGTTTGAAGGATTGGACATAGCAAATCAAAAACTGATTGCTTTAATCGCCATTATGGAAAGCGACACCTTATTTTTCGACTTTATGAATGAAGTTTATAGAGAAAAACTTATTATAGGTATTAATGAACTTTCTGACAGTGATTTCAGCATCTTTTTTAAAGACAAACAATTGCAAAGTGATCGTGTTGCAAAATGGACGGATTATACCCTTAAACGTTTGGGGATTATTTATAGAACTGTTTTGATGGAAACCGGTATCCTTGAGCGAACACAGAGCAGTGATAAAAAAATTATTAAACCTATTATAGATAAATCTTTAGAATATAAACTCAAAGAATGCGGAATGGATATGACTCTTCTTGTTTTGACGGGGGTGAGATAATGGGCAGTTTAGAGGAACGCTTGGACAAGGTTGAAAAATTGATAAAAAAAGAAAGTTTCCGTCAAAATAAAGGTTTGGGTAATGAAGTAGGATATTATATATTTGATTATCAAGCAAAAGATGAGCTCCTTATTAGGGAGCGTATCGCTTATATGAAAAATAAAAACTCTCGCGGAGCAGATGGATTTGACTTAATGGTTTTTGACCTATATGACATCGTTATAGATACTATAGAAGCGGAAGGTTTCTTGGAGCAGTGTTTTTGTTTTGAAAAGAAAAACGGATTTGATAGAATCATTAAATCAGTGGGGAATTTGCTAAAAATTAATGATGAAGATAGCCTAATCGGGAAACATATACACGACAATACTCCGGAAAATGCCGTGGTTTTCCTTATAGGCATAGGCAAATGCTATCCGATTTTGCGTTCTCATAAAATACTTAATAATTTGCATCAAACATTAGATCGGGTTCCCGTCGTATTGTTTCATCCCGGAAAGTATGACGGCCAAGAATTAATACTTTTTTCAAAAATTAAAGATGGCAATTATTATAGAGCTTTTAAGCTAATAGATTAAGGGGGGATGAATATGTATATCAGAGATATGTTCGTAAAGCCCATAGATAGAGATATAAAAGGCGTAATCAAAGTCGGACAGGCTGATAATGAAAACATTAAACAAGAATTGGAGGAATATGTAGTCACCAAAGAGTTACAAGTCCATTTTGCCGATTTCTTTTCCTCTTACAGAAAAGGAATCAACGGGTATACTGATAAAATGGGTGTATGGATTTCCGGTTTCTTCGGCAGCGGTAAATCTCACTTTCTAAAAATCCTGTCCTATCTCCTTGAAAACAAAGAGGTTGACGGCAAGAAGGCTATTGATTATTTTACTGATGACAATAAAATAATTGACCCCATGGTTTTGGCGGATATGAGATTGGCAGCCGGCATACCGACGGATGTAATACTTTTTAATATTGACTCCAAAAGCGAGATGACCGGCAAACATGACAAAGATGCTATCGTATCGGTATTTTTAAAAGTATTTAACGAAATGCAGGGATTTTGCGGTACTATACCTGCCCTTGCAGATTTGGAGCGTCAACTGACGGAACAAGGCAAATATGATGATTTCAAAGAATTATTCCAAGAAGAATACGGCAAACCTTGGCTTGAATCAAGGAATAAGTTTGATTTCATCCAAGACACTGTTGTTGAAGCATTGGTCAAAATGGATTTTATGAGCGAATCGGCAGCCCGTAACTGGTGTGAAAAGGCCATTGAACCTTATCAAATCAGCATTGAAAATTTCGCAAAAATGGTGAAAGAATATATGGATACAAAAGAACGCAATCACCATCTTGTATTTTTAGTTGATGAAATCGGTCAATACATAGGTGATGACTCAAAGCTAATGCTTAATTTGCAAACAGTTACCGAAGATTTAGGCACGGCTTGTAGAGGTAAAGTTTGGCTTATCGTCACCAGCCAACAGGATATTGACTCAATAACTAAAACCAAAGGAAATGATTTTTCAAAAATCCAAGGGCGTTTTGATACTCGTATATCCTTAACTCCCGCCAATGTGGATGAAGTTATTAAGAAAAGGATTTTAGAAAAAACAGATACTGCAGACCGGACTTTAAAGCTTTTATATGAACAAAAATCCACCATTATAAAAAACTTAATTGTATTTAGCGGTGAAGCGGAGAAAAAACTGTATGCCGACGAAAGAGACTTTTCTACGGTCTATCCTTTCGTACCTTACCAGTTTAATCTCTTGGGCAGCGTTTTAACATCAATTCGTATTCACGGGGCATCGGGAAAACACTTGTCGGAAGGCGAACGCTCAATGCTTGCCTTATTTAAAGAGTCCACCATGAAATACATGGATGAAGAACAGGGCACTTTGATTCCTTTCAATGTGTTTTATGACGCTCTTCATCAATTCTTAGACCACAGCCATAAAGGGGTAATTTCCAAAGCCGCGGAAAACGGCAATATCAATCCGGATAATGAGAATGATTGCTTTAATATAAATGTTCTAAAGGCACTGTTTATGATTAAATATGTAAAAGAAATCGCAGCCGATGTGGAAAATATAACAAGCCTGATGATTTCACATATAGATACAGACCGAATAGAATTGAAAAAACGAGTAGAAGAAGCATTGAAAGTTTTGATTCGCGAAACATTAGTTCAAAAAAACGGTGAAATCTATGTGTTTTTAACGGATGAGGAACAGGAAATAAATCGGGAAATTCAAAACCAAAATGTAGAAATGGCTGAAGTTATCAATAAAGCTTCCGCGATTATATTCGAAGATATATTAAAAGAAAAAAAATACAGATATCCGGAGCATAACGGTCGCTACAACTTTGCTTTCAACCAAACCGTTGACGACAGATCTTTTAAATCCAATCAGAACAATGATATTGGTGTCCGTATTCTAACTCCTGCCTCCGAATACGGCGAAGACGAAACCACCCTTCGCATGATGTCAGGTCAAGGGAAAGAGGTCTTAGTGGTTTTACCCGATGATGCCGCTTTCTTAAATGAATTGCAAAGCGCCTTAAAAATAGAAAGATATTTAAGATTCAGCAATTCTAATAAAGTAGTAAAATATGAGCAAATAAGAGAAGGAAAAAATACTGAAATGCGTGAAAGGAATGCAAATGCAAAGCTTTTTCTGCAGGAATCCATGAAAAATGCTCTGATTTATGTGAACGGAGACCGTGCTCAAATAGGGGTAAAGGATGTTGCATCTCGTATAAACGATGCCTTGGGACGACTGATATCAACAGTTTATCATAAACTGTCCTATATAGATGTGGCTATGAATGAAGCCAATATCAGAGCTTTATTCAAGGGCACCGATCAACAATCTTTCACATTGGAAGGCGGCAGAGAAGCAAACGCCCATGCAATACATGATGTTTTATCCTTTATTGCTACAAACACCAACATGCATATTAAAACATCAATGAAAAGCATTAAAGACCGCTTTATGAAAGCACCTTACGGATTTATAGAAGAAGATGTGGAATGGCTGGTGGCAAAGCTCTTTAAAGACGGTGATATCGCATTTACCGTCAATGGGGAAAGTACTACTTTACTTAACAGACCCCAAGAAGAAATCATTAGATATATTACCAAAAGAGAATATGTGGAGAGACTTTTGGTGGATAGACGACAGCAAGCCGGTATTGAAGAGAAAAAAGCTGTTCGGGAAGTAATGAGAGAATTATTTGGATTTTCCGGAATCAATGAAGATGATGATTCCATGATGCAGTCTTTCCAAAGTTATGGCAAAAGTCTCGTAGCCGAGTTGGAAAAGACTGAAATTCTATATAGCAGTTTTGCATATCCGGGGGGAAAAGCGGTTACCCTCGGGAAGAATCTGCTTAGGTCAATTGTTCAGATTCAATCTCCCGCCGAGTTTTATAAAAAGATTCATAAAGACAGAGATGATTTCTTAGATTTTGCGGAAGATTATGAGCCTGTAAAAGCATTTTTTGCAGGAGAGCAGAGAAAGATTTTTGAAGAAGCATTAAAACTTATGGATATTTATAACGAAAGCAAAACCTTTATAGTAGATGATAAAGTGGAAGAAAGGGCGCGTAATATTAAAGATATTTTAAAACAGGAAATGCCTTATAGCCATATACCTAAGCTACCGGGTCTTTTGGATGAGTTTAGGCAAGCTTATATGGCTGTACTTACAATAATGGAGAAGCCTGTTCTCAAGGCTATTGAAGATGCTAAAGACAGGGTATTTGAGGTTTTGAAAACCAAATCCTATATAGACGAATATAAAGACAGGTATGCAAAATTATTTAATGAGATTCATAAAAAAGCAACCGAGTGTAACAATGTGGCGACACTGCAAAATGTGAGAATAGAAGCAGATGCACTAAAAATCAGATTGCTCAATGAAATGGTTAAAAGAGATGTTAGCATTGCTGAAGAGGAAAATTCTTACGGAGATGATGGCGATGAAATAAAGCCGCCCATGAAAGAAAGAAAAATTATAAGAACCAAAAATATAAGTATCAATAGTATCAATTTGACATCATACTGGCGGATTGAAAAAGCAGAGGATTTGGATAAATATATAAGTGATTTACGAGAGCAAATTCTAAAAGAATTAGAGGAAAATACTATTATAAATATTGAATTTTTATAAACATTGAATTATAAGGGAGAAAGAAATGGATAAAGCCGCAATTAAAAATTTTTCAATATGGGCGAGAAACAAACTTATAGCAGATATAAGCTATAAAACCGGATTATTGGGGATTACGGAAAAAGAAATAAAAGCCCCTTTACCTCAATCTACGGAAAATGTTCAGTTTTTTGATATAGGAAGTAAAGAGCCTTATTCAATATCCGGTTCAGAGATTGAACAAAGAAGAAGATTAGCCGAGGAAATAGATAGTAAAGCAAGGCAAAGCGACTACGCCACAGCCTATAAAAGCGTTATAGAAGAAGTCGCCTACACATGGTTTAACCGCCTTATAGCTATAAGATTTATGGAAGTAAACGATTATCTCCCTACAAGAATAAGAGTATTATCCTCCGAAAGCCAAGGAAAATTAGAGCCGGATTTAGTAACTCACCCATTGGAAGCGGACCTTGGATATACACCATACGAAAAAGACAGAATCATGCAGCTAAAGCACGAGAACAAGCTGAATGAACTGTTTCGCATGCTTTTTATTAAACAATGCAATGCTCTAAATAAGAACCTGCCGGAACTGTTTGAAAAAACCAATGACTATACGGAACTCCTTTTCAATGTATCCTTTACCGATAAAGACGGAGTAGTCTATCACTTGGTAAATGATATAGCGGAAGACGATTTTGATGTATCAAAAGAAGGACAGGTAGAGATAATAGGTTGGCTTTATCAATATTATAATACGGAAC
>CAYXAT010000102.1:0-5635 GCA_964462065.1 uncultured Clostridiaceae bacterium
CTTTTATTCTGTACCCGCCTTTAATGCATCACTCATTGGTATTGTTGCAAGCTTTTTGCCGCATAACAGCTTTGTAAACTCATAAACTGCGTATATCAAAATGAAACTGATAATAGCATGCGTTGGGCTGAGCATCATAGGCAATGCAAGATTTATCATTTCTCCCAAATAGCTGTATAAAGCATTGGCAGAAATCAACATTACAGGTATGCCCAGTAAAAATCCTGCTACTACAACAGGTGCGGTGCCGCCAAGGATGAGCCTTTTTACCTCTTTGCTGCGATACCCGAATACCTTTAGCAGCGAAATTGATGCACGGCTTTCTTCTATTGTAAGGGAAGTGACAAGATAAATTACAATCACACCTATGATTGAGGCAATAATAGTTAAGCCGATTATCACCATCATCATCGGCATGATAAGCTCATCCATTGAGTTTATCATATTTTTTAAATCTTTAACGCCCGATAGCTCACTTGGGCTGTAATCGATGATTTCATTGCTAAATACACCTGAATAGCTGTCCTTTGGTATTCCAAGCATTTTATTAAACTCAGAAAGAGGCATATATATAAACTGGCCGGCGTAGGTTTGGGCTATTCCGTCAATTATAAGCGTATATGATTTTCCGTCTAATTTATTGACTGCAGTAATTTTATCGCCTATTCTCAGCTTTAACCTATTTGCCAGCAGATAGGAGATATTCACTTGCTCCTTGGATAATTCATTACCTTTTCCATCAACCAGATCATAGACATAGGGAGTATCAGTGGAAATACCGGTTAAATAAAACTCAACATTCTCTCTGCCTTCGGGGTAGCTGCGTATTGCATTAAAAGGGATTCCCCCGGAAACGGGAGTACCCTGCTTTGTTTCCTTGAACGCATATTCCCAGGAATAGTTAAATGAAGTATTTGCTTCACTGCTGAATACAGTAGTCATAGAATGATTGATTGTAAAACCGATGAGCATCATAAAAGATGCCGCCATCACGCCAAACAATAGAAATGAAAGGCGAGGTATACTGCGCAATTGTTCACGTACTTTGAATTTTGTGTTGAACGGCAAATGTTCAAGTTTCAGTTTGCGCTCCAGCACATTTACCTTGGCTTTTTGTGTATCGCCTTTCATAAGGTCGGCAGGTGATTTTTTCAATTCTCTGCGAGTAACAGTTAAACCCGCGAGGCCCAGAAACGCCACAGGCATCAACACTCCTATCATTACGTCTGTCAAAGAGGTTACTATTCCTGCATAGGGTACGATGTAGTAAAGAATAGCCATCATTTTCACGGTGGGTCCAATTGTTGGTAAGGCAAGCAGTACTCCGGCAAGGCCGGCAACAGCAGCTATAATAATCGGAATTGATATATAATGACTAATAAGCTCTTTGCGCCTATAACCCTGGGCATACAAGGTGCCTATAATTACGTTTTCGGCACGTACCATTCGCCAAATCATAAGTCCTACAATCAAGCAACATAGAAGGAACATAGCGGTAGGAACCGGGATACTCATAGCTTTCATGCCGGATATAGTAGCCCACGCCATACGGATACGTTTATTTGTAGATGCATCTATCCATTCCGAAAGGGATTGCTCTTTTTCAGAGAGTGTATTATATAATCCTGTCATCTGTGCTTTAATATTAGTTCTGTCTGTAAAACGTGCCGAATAAACAGTTACGGCATCCGGAAAAACATTCATTGCATCGGTAGTAACAACTCCCAACCCAAATCCCGGAGGAGGAATAATATCATTAACATATTTTAAAGGGAAAACATAATCGGGTAAGGCTACCGTACCAACAACTCTATATATTTTGTCTTTTATTTCTATGATATCATCAATTTGATATCCATAGGTATCATAAAAGTTTGGTGACAGCAATATCTCACCGGAATTTTGCAGTCCGCGTCCCGTTAGAACCGATGGTATGTTAACTTTTTCGCGAGTGCCGATTAATCGTAATTCCATCGAATCAGATAATGGAACGTCATAGTATTTGTATGTATCTATGATTGTTCCTGTTTCCTGCTCCAAAGCCGGTATATTCTTAATCTCCTCATAGGCTGTAAACGAAACATCCTCCTGCATATTTTTTTGAGCAAATTCATTTATAATTCGCTCATAATTACCGGAAAAACTCTTGAACCATATAAAAGAAAAGCTTCCTATAAAAATCAAAATGAATATGCCGATATAGCGGCCTTTGTTTTCCAACAAGATGCGCCGCATACGTTTTCGTAAAGCCATTACCATTCAATCCTTTCCGCCGGAACAAGTTTCGTATTATGTACTGTTTCCGCAATTTGTCCGTCCCTTAATTTATAAACAATATGTGCCATACCCGCAATGGGGCTGTTGTGGGTGATCATTAAAATTGTAGTGCCGAACTTGATATTTATTGTCTGAAGCAATGAAAGGACACCTCTAGAGGTATTAAAGTCCAAAGCGCCGGTGGGCTCATCACAGAGCAGCAGGCTTGGATTTTTAACGATAGCCCTTGCAATTGACACTCGTTGCTGTTCTCCGCCGGAAAGCTCCCGCGGGAAACGGTTTTTCTTATCGGCAAGCCCTACCGAGTCTAAGACATCATCAACAGGCAAAGGATTCTTGCTGATATTTGAGATCACTTCAATATTCTCAGCGGCAGTCAGATTAGGAATCAGGTTATAAAACTGAAATATAAAGCCTATGTTTTCACGTCGATATTCAGCCAACTCGTTATCGTTTAAATCGGTGACATTTACATCACCAACTTTTATGGTGCCGTTATCAGCCCTGTCTATGCCGCCTATGATATTCATAAGTGTAGATTTGCCTGACCCCGAGGGTCCGAGTATGACACCGATTTGGCCTTTTCCCAATTCCATATTCAAGCCCTTAAGGACCTGTGTGGTTATCCCTGTTTGATAACTTTTTGTAAGATTAGTTATAGATAAGAACACATTAGCACCCCATTCCTTTTTTTAATAATTCCAGCATCAAAGCTATCTCAGCCTTCATGGCTTTATCTTTTTCCTCTGTAATCTCCTTGGTGAAATCAAGATAGCGTTCCATCCAACGCATCTTGAATTTTTCTGTTACTGCAAGATAATAATCCAATAGAATATCATCATCTATATCTATTCTGACTACACCTTTATTTTTACTGTTTTGAATCAGCTTTTTACCATACAATTCTGTAGCATTATACATGGCTTTTAAGGATGGTGCAATTAACCCGGGTTCTCTTGATATGTATTGCATAAAGATAATTATTTCTCGTTCCTCATCTATGGTTTTAGATTTGCCTACGCTGTTTTTGAAATACTCAAATACGTCCATTTCGGTAATACTTGTACGCTTATCAAGCTTTTCCATAAATATAGTAAGACTCCATTCGGCACAATAGATATACAACTCTTTTTTATCTTCAAAGTATTGATATATGCTACCCTTTGCAATGCCGGCTTTTTTAGCAATGTTGGAAACCTTTGCACGTTCAAATCCATGTTCAACAAACTCATGGATTGCCGCACGCAGGACTGTTTCCCGGGTTGATAGGCGATTGGTTATAACCGGTATGGCTAAGGAGTTTAATGTAAATATTTATGATTAGCAATAATCTTTTATAATGTACCAACTGTTTAATCCAATCTTGTTATAATACCATGCTCTTTTGAATTCTCATAAATATCTTGGATAGAAGATTTAATATTGTCCCCATATTTTATTGGCATAGTGCCCAGAAAACTATCATAGATAATTTTACCTCTGAATGGCAATAGCACAGTGTCAACATACACAGGAAATTGGTGCTGCAGGGTTTCTGCAACTGAATTACTTATCCCCTTTATCCCGTAAAGTTTGTCTTTGCCATTTTCATCTCTGCCTATTGCAACGGCAAAATCACGCTGATACTCTATGATAAAGAAAGCATCCTTTTTATATCCGGCTCTCCATTGTTTCAGTATTTCAAGCTTTTCTTTTGGGAGTATTGTTGCATCTATATATTCATCTATCAATTCAGGGTTTTTCCATAGCACTTCCCTTATTTTGTGTATTCTCACATCACTGACGGCATTAGGATATTCCGGCTTAATTTTAGCTTTTATTAAATGCTTCTTTTCATTTATAAAGGACATTAAACCATACCATGTCTCATAAAAAAGTTTGCATTCCTCCGGGCTTAATTGTGCTGTTTTTTCGTCGTCAAATATTGCACAACACTTTTTATATTTTTTTCCGCTTCCGCAGGGGCATGGATCATTTCGCCCTATTTTTTGTTTCTGCATTTTAGGGAAATTAATGATGTTTTTATTGCGTTCTTTATAAAAATCCTGAAGCTCATTGGGTGTAAAGCCATTATTCTCCCATAAGCGGGTGTTATTTCTTGCTAACATAAGAATATCTAAAAAATCTTGAAACTGCTTTTCACTATCAAATACAAAATTATAGTTATCCAAAATAGGACCCAGTTCCCCAAGATTATTACCGAACAATAGATTCTCTTTTATTTCGCTATAGGCTTTTGCTGTTTTTGCTGAATAGCCAAAGATACTAAGCATGAAATTGCGTAAATCATCCCAATAGTCATTATCTTCGTAGTATTCATCTTCATATTTAAGAAACTCGTCCTTATCAGGAATATAGCGGGGTTTATCTTCCTGGTGTTCCAATAAAAAATCCGCCTGTTCAAAGTCTTCAAAAAATATATAATGGACGATATAACCTTTATAAAAGCAATACCAACCTTTCTTTATAACGATTGGGAGGAGAAGTTTATATACTTCTTCGGCATCTGTCATATGGGAATTCTGGCTGTTAAAGATGTGAATAAATTCATCACGACTTATTATTCCATACAAATTTACTGCTGCTTTGGCATAAGAATCAAGCTGTTTACGTACAATTGACTTGCCATAAGGGCAACGGACGATATCAGATTTTCGGTTATACTTATCAAATATTTTTCTCATACTTTCTTTCATAATGTGCTATCAACCCCTACTTTCCTAATTGGTTGTTCTTCTTCCCAGATTTTGAAACACTGCTTCTTTGATATTGTATTTCTGATCTTTGTTTATGTTTTCTACCAGTTATGATTATACTATAAACAACTATCAGGATAGATACAAGCTGATATTGTGTTATAATAATGCTACTCTAACTCGCATCTAAAGCAGAGAAGATTTTTCGCAACACAACGGATGGGGCTAGCTCCACCCGGAGAAAGGAGAAAATTTTAAATGAGTAAACGGCATCTCGCGTGTATTTATATCTTATTGGCTATTATTGTTGGTATGCAGATTTATATAATTAATAAAACTAACAAAATACAAGCTGATGTAACTAATATTGGGGGCTATATTTCAGAAAAGGTTGATAATCTTACTACAAAAGTTAATACTTACCTTATAGATTAGACACGTTTAGGTATTGTTAATGTATGCCTTGAAAAGGTTTACATTTATGGTCGGCGATCAAAGGACGTGAAGAGTCTTGGAGAATAATGTTAGTTTTGACAATAAAAAAGATATTGTCTATTATCAAGGTATAAGGTACTAATGAGACAACCCTTGGGAAAGGATATTTTATCTAAAAGGGAATTACAGGATTATCAAAGTGTATATATTGATTATTACCAAGATTA
>CAYXAT010000103.1:0-5592 GCA_964462065.1 uncultured Clostridiaceae bacterium
TAAACATATATTTGATCAGGGCATGGAACATATAAAGCATAGATAGCGGAAAGCGTAAAGTTTAAAGCGAAAAGATGGAAGGCGTAAAAGTTGGTTTGTAGGGAAAGGCTTGCTCTTCACCTGTAGCATTATAAAGACAGTATCGAAGGATGTCACTCTGAACGAAGAGAAGAGTCTTTATTTCCAGTGCATTAAGATTCTTCAGTCGAGAGCTCCTTCAGAATGACATCACTAAGCAGAAAGTTGGATAGTTGTAAGAGATGGAGAGGTAGTTAATAGTCTCTATGCCATTCCGCAACAACGTCGCAGTATCTCAACTACTTTGTAGGGAGGGACAAAAATGCAAAATGTTATTAAAAAAGAATTCTTAATTAAGGGATTACACTGTGCCAGTTGCGCGGCTGAGATAGAAAGAAGTATCAGTAAAATCTATGGGGTTGAAAATGCAAAAATCGATTTTATCGGTAAAAGGCTTTTGCTGGAATATACAGATTTAACTGACGAGGATAAAATAATAAGCCGGGCGGTAGAAACCATAAATAAGATAGAGCAAGGTGTGGAAATCATCGAAAAAAATAATTCGCAAAACATTGAAACGGAAGATAAAGGTGAAATAAAAAAACAAGTGCTGATTTTATCTGCCTCTTTGCTTCTATTTTTAATACCCTATGCATTTAAAATTACCGATATGTGGAAGCTTATATTTTTTAGTGCGGCTTATGTTTTAACAGGAAAGGTAGTAGTCTTCAAGGCTGTTAAAAATCTGTTCAGCGGAAGATTATTTGATGAAAATTTTTTGATGACTATTGCAACCATAGGAGCTTTTGCTATTGGAGAGTATCCCGAGGCTGCTGCTGTAATGATATTTTTTAATATAGGCGAATTATTTCAGGATATTGCCTTGGACAGATCGAGAAAATCTATAAAGACTTTGATGAACATCAGACCTGATTACGCTAATATAATTGTCGAAAACCAAATTCATCAGGTTTCGCCGGAATCAATATCCGTAGGAGATGTAATAGTAATAAAGCCCGGAGAAAGAGTCCCGTTGGACGGTAAAGTATTAAAAGGTGAAACGACACTGGATACATCTGCTTTGACAGGCGAATCCATACCCAAAGATGTTAAATCAGGAGACGCAATCTTAAGTGGCTCTATCAATAAAAGCAATTTGATATCTGTAAAGGTAGATAAGGAATATAAAGAATCGACTGTGGCAAAAATACTTGATTTAGTTGAAAATGCGGCTTTGAAAAAAGCCCCCACAGAGAACTTTATAACAAAATTTGCAAGGGTCTATACTCCTATCGTAGTTTTTTCCGCTTTATTAATCACAATACTGCCGACTGCTATTTACGGTATAGATACTTTTAAGCAGTGGTTATACAGAGCCTTGGTGTTCTTAGTTATATCGTGTCCTTGTGCTTTGGTTGTATCAATACCTTTGAGCTTTTTCGGAGGTATTGGAGGAGCATCGAAAAAAGGTATTTTAGTAAAAGGCGGGAATTATTTAGAAGCTTTAAATAATATTGATACAGCGGTGTTTGATAAAACAGGTACATTGACGGAGGGTGTTTTTAAGGTCAAAGAAATCCAAGGAGTAAATGGATTTACTAAAGAAGATGTTTTAAAATTTGCAGTTATAGCCGAAAGCTTTTCGAATCACCCAATAGCTTTATCCATTAAAGAGGCGTATGAGGAAAAAGTTGATATGTCAGTCGTTATTGCCCATGAAGAAATTACAGGGCAAGGAATCAAAGTAGAAACATCTGTAGGAGATATACTGGCAGGAAACAGCAAATTGATGGAAAGCCAAAATATTGAATATGAGGGAACCGATGCTACGGAGACTGTAGTATATGTAGCAATTAACAATATATATGCGGGATATATTATGATAGCTGACAGTATTAAGCAAGATGCTCTTAATTTAATAAAAGATATAAAAGCAATGGGAAATATAAAGACGGTCATGCTTACCGGCGACAATAAGATTGTAGCTGAAACCATATCCAAACGATTGGGTTTGGATGAGGTATACTATGAACTGTTGCCCCAGGATAAAGTGCAAATTCTTGAAGGCATAAAGAAAAATAAGAAGGGAAAAGGCAACATTATTTTTATAGGAGACGGTATAAACGATGCACCTGTCCTGGCCATGGCGGATATCGGCATTGCCATGGGAGGGCTTGGCTCTGATGCTGCTATAGAAGCCTCCGATATTGTGTTGATGACGGATGAACCATCGAAATTAACTGAAGCAATTAAGGTAGCAAAATTTACACGCAAGGTAGTATGGCAAAACATTTTCTTTGCTCTGGGAGTAAAGACTCTCGTATTGATTATGGGTGTTTTTGGACTGGCGACAATGTGGGAAGCGGTATTTGCCGATGTGGGAGTAGCACTAATAGCTGTTTTAAATGCCATGCGGGTTATTAAAGCGTAAAGAAAAAAGCGAAAAGCAGAAAGCGGAAAGCGGAAAGTTGGAATAGTTGGTTAGTTGGACAGTTGGTTAGTTGGAAAGGGGCAGGGCGGACAGTTCTGTCCGCCTCTTTCATTGATATCATATTATGATTGTCACTCTGAACAAAGTGAATAGTCTTTATTATCAGCGCATTAAGATTCTTCAGTTGCAAACTCCTTCAGAATGACAGTTTTGTTTTATTCAAAAACCTTCCCCACAGTGTTTTTTATCAAATCTTCGTCAGGTATATAGGGTATAGTGATATGATCGGTACCCTTTCTCATAGCATTGTATTCTATGGAGGTTGCTATGGAGTTTTCATTTCTCGCCCAGGCTCTTCTTGCAACTCCTCCCATTACATCCCAAAGCATAGCGGATTTAATGATTTCGTCGGTTTTTTCCGTTCCGTCAAGTACCAGGCCAAAGCCGCCGTTTATCGCTTTTCCGACGCCTACGCCGCCTCCGTTATGAAGGGCTACAAGGCTCATGCCTCTTGCTGCATTTCCGGCAAAGCACTGGGTGGCCATATCAGCCATCACATTGCTGCCGTCTTTTATATTAGATGTTTCTCTAAACGGTGAATCTGTACCACTTACATCGTGATGATCACGACCTAACATTACGGGACCTATTTCACCCTTTCGTACCAGATCATTAAATTTTAGAGCTATATTCATTCTTCCCAAAGCATCCTGATATAGGATTCTAGCCTGAGTGCCCACTACCAATTTGTTTTCTTCGGCATCTCTTATCCATACCCAGTTATCTCTGTCTTGTGCCCTTCTGTTCGGATCTATGCAATCCATAGCGGCTTTATCAGTTTTTCTCAAATCTTCCGGATTGCCGCTTAAGCATACCCATCTGAAGGGTCCGTAACCGAAATCAAAAAGTTCTGGTCCCATTATATCTTCTACGTAAGATGGGAATATAAAGCCGTCTTTTTCATCTATGCCGTTTTTAGATATCTCCTTTACACCTGAGTCGTAAATAGCCTTCATAAAGGAGTTTCCGTAGTCAAAGAAGTAGGTACCTCTTTCTACAAGGGCTTTTATTAATTCGAAGTGCTTCCTTAGACTTTTATCGACTAATTTATTAAACTTTTCTCTGTCAGATTTTAAAAGCTCTGTTCTTTCTTCGTAGGTAATTCCCTGTGGACAGTAGCCGCCATCATAAGCAACGTGGCATGATGTCTGGTCTGATAAAAGGTCAATGCTTATATTATTATCTACTGCATACTGCAGTAAATCTACTATATTGCCATAGTAAGCGATTGAGATAGGCTCTCCCTTATCCATATACTCATGAGCAATTTTGAATACCTCTCCCAAGTCATCACTTTTCACGCTTACCCAACCTTGTTCATTGCGTGTTACTAATCTGGAATAATCTACTTCGGCTATTATAGCCACACCGTTGGCAATCTCCATTGCTTTCGGCTGTGCGCCGCTCATGCCGCCGAGGCCCGATGACACAAACAGTCTTCCTTTCAAGTCACCATTCGCACCTAAATGTAGTTTTTGCCTGCCGGCATTCAATAGAGTATTAAATGTGCCGTGTACTATACCTTGCGGCCCTATATACATCCATCCTCCTGCAGTCATCTGCCCGTAATTCGCAACTCCCATCTGTTCGGCAATCTCCCAATCATGCTGATTATCAAACATACCAATCATCAAGGCATTTGTTATGATGACTCTTGGAGCGTTTGAATTGGATTTAAATAGTCCCAAAGGGTGACCGGATTCTACTACTAAAGTTTGTTCTTCGGTCAATTCTTCCAAATATTTTTTTATAATACGATATTGTATCCAGTTTTGACATACACTTCCTGTCTCACCGTAGGTTACGAGCTCGTAGGGATATAGTGCCACATCAAAATCCAAGTTGTTATCTATCATAACCTGGAAGGCTTTACCTGCAGTACATTTTCCTTTGTACTCTTGTATGGGTTTGCCTTTAATCTTTTCCTGAGGGCGAAATCTGTATCCATATATCCTTCCTCTTGTCAGTAATTCTTCTAAAAACTCCGGAGCCAACACTTCGTGGTATTCTTCCGGAATATATCGCAGTGCGTTTTTTAAAGCTGTTTCCGTTTGAGATTGAGTAAGCCTGAAACCTCTGTCCGGCGCTCTTCTTATCCCCTCTACAAATTTTGGCATTTCGGGCAGGGGTCCTTCCAACTTAATTGTCATGGCCTCATAAATATCCGAGTTGTTAATCATTTTTACACCTCCAAAGAGAATATAATTATAAATGTTTTAATATTTTAACTAATTGTAAGACATCTTTGTTTATATTATATACCACAAATTATTAAATTACATTTAAAATAGCTGGTTTTTTATTGTATTTAAGAATATAAAATAAGTTATTTTATCGATAAAAAACGAAACCCTATCTATTGTTAATGCACTGTATAATACTAGGCTTATCGTAAAACATAACAATAATATGATATAATTGTAAAAATGGTATTGTGAGGTGTGAAGGTTGCCGTGGAAAAAAACTATTATAAAAAAAGTCTAAATGCTCAAAATCTATTTCAAGTGTATCAAACGAAGTATAAAAGGGTAGAGCAGTACTTACAATCTGAGATAGCCTTCGTAAGAGATAAGCTGTGCAAAACGGATAGAGTATTAGAACTTGGTGCAGGGTATGGGCGCATCTTGAAAGAACTGGCGCCGAATTGTAAAAGTATTTTAGGGATTGATATTTCCGAAGATAATGTTAACTTTGGTGATAGTTATTTGGAAGGTATATCAAATGCACAGTTAATTAAGATGGATGTTCACAATCTACAACTTGAAAGCTTATTTGAAGTGGTATTATGTTTGCAAAATGGATTATCAGCAATGAAGCTTGACCCTTTCAAGGGGATAAGTGTTATTACGGATTTACTGGCACCCAAAGGCAAAGCGTTTATAAGCAGTTACAGCCCAAAATTTTGGAAACATCGTCTGGATTGGTTTTACGAGCAGGCAGATAAGGGTTTGCTCGATGAGATAGATGAAGAAAAGACGAAAAACGGTGTTATTATATGCAAAGATGGTTTTCGTGCAATAACACAGTTGCCTGAGGAATTGGAGGCTATAGGAAAAGCATCCGGTTTTCCGTATGAAGTGGTA
>CAYXAT010000104.1:0-3819 GCA_964462065.1 uncultured Clostridiaceae bacterium
ACCACATATTTCAATATACGAATCAGCTGAATACGGCATTTTAAACCCGGTGGGATAATCCCGCCGGGCTTTTTTATATCTTTATTTAACTATCATCACAATAAATCCGTCTATCTTTACCTGCTCCTCAGGCTTTATTTTTAAACTAAAGGTAAAATTATTTGCATTCTTGGGAACATAGAACTCCATATTTAACTGTTTCCATTTATACTGCAAGTCCAACTTATCAAAACTGTAAATCTCATTCCCGGCCCTTATAACAACCTCCATATTTTCCTTTGAAGTAATCTTCCTTGCCCAGAACCTAACCCTCACCGTCCTGTCCCTCAAGTCTTTATCGTTTAAAAGCGGTGTCAGATTCGCTCTGATTCCCCCATCGTAATCCAATTTATTTTCCAAATATAATGAAGTTCCCGAATCTCTAAAGTCCACCGTCATTATATTGCTCGTGATATTATCCTTTGCCCATAAAACATTGAATCTGTCATAATAGCCTTGTGTAGTAAGTTTAAAATATTTATCGAAAAGCTGCTCGTATACGGCATATTCATATATTTTTGTATACTGTTGATTGGGCTTCAGGGTCTCTCCGCTCTTGCTTTCTTTGAATCCCACTTTGGTCACTGCAATATTGGATTGCCTTTCCTTTACCTTGCTGCCTTTGTACTTAATGCTCAAAGTTATTTTATAATTGTTGTTTTCGAACACTTCCATGGAAAAGCTGTTATACCTGCCGGAAAAAAGTACATTGCTGCCGCTGACAACCTTCCAGGAAACCTCATTTATCAAATGATATGGATCGTTCTTTTCCCTATCATAGCTCACATAAAGCCTTTTGCCTTGATTTGTATCCTTTACCGCAACACTGAAATCGGTGTCCAAAATCTCCATATCAATATCTTCTATCATAAGCACATTGGTATAGTCTCTAAGCTTCAAAGATACTATAACTCCCTTTGCTATCTCTTCTCTCTTTTTTAAATCCGGATACAAATTTGCAACCCTGTTTTTCACCCGTACCGGATCCACCAAGGTTACATTTTCTTCTCCTTTTGCAACAGATAAAAAGCTTTCCACGGCATTTTTATAATCCTCCATAGATTCATAAATCCTGCCCAAATTGTAATAATACTCTACGGCAGGTAACATCTCCACTGCTTTCTTTTGATATTGCAATGCTTCTTCAAGGTTATCGGCATTGTATGCGCTGATAGCAGCGTTATTGTACGCCGCCGCATCCCCGGGCTCGTACAATATTGAAGAAGTAAAGCTATCCTTAGCCTTATCATATTCCTTGAGATTAAACTGACACATCCCCATGGTAAAATAGGCATAGGCTTTCTGATCTGCAAAAAGGGAGCCGGTAATTAAAAGCTTGGCAAACTCGTCTATAGTCTCCTGATACTTGCCTTCGCTATAAAGCTTATCCGCATCCAGGGTTGCGGTAACAAGCCTGCCGGCAGTCCACGGATTAACCATAGGCGTATCTTCTCCGCCTTTTGGAAATCTCATATATAAAAACTGGCTGTAAATATTAGCCGTTGAAATGCCTATAATTAGAATTAAAGTAAATAAAGCGGCTTTTTCAAAAGTCAGCTTCAAGAGATTCACCTCACCCAAGTGTTATCAATTTTATTCTATACCAGTCCGGTCAAAGATTCAATGAGAATTGATAAGACAAGGGTTTCCATATTTTATTTTCCTATTTATTTTATATAAGTTATGTTAAAATACAAATGAAACATTTTTTGCTTTTATCCGTATATATTTATATAAACTTGCATCTATTTCATCTATTAGGGGGTCTAAAAATGAGGAAGAGGAAAAAGCTTATAATTGTAATTGCATTAATTATATTAATAATCGCCGTTGCCGGTATAAAGTATGCCGGAGCATTAAAGGAAAAAATAAATATGGTGAAAACCGAAACCGCCGCAGGTAAAAATCTAATAAAGTCCATATCTGTTTCGGGAACAATAGAACCCAATAGTTCACAAGAAATATTGCTTTCCCCGGGGCAAAAAGTGTTAAAAGTATATATGGACGAAAATCAAGTAGTAAAAAACGGGGACAAACTGATAAAGTTAGATACTACTGATTTAGAATATAATTTAAAAAAGGGACAAATAAGCCTGGAACTTGCAAAAAAGGAATTAGAGAAACTGAAAGATAACGAAAACAGCAATACCAAAACAACTTTAGAGAACACTGTGAAACAAGCTGAATTAAGCCTGGCAAGTGCTAAATTAAAATATGAAGAGGCTGTCAGAAAATATGAAAACAATGAGAAGCTTTATGAAGCGGGTTTTTTATCAAAACAAGAATTAAATGATTTTGAAATGGCTTTAAGGGATTTGGAAAATAACGTAAGTAACTCCAAAATTGTATACGATAACTCCAAAATATCGCTGGAGGACTTTTTAAACAATGAAGATAACATATACAGGCAAACTAAACAAATTGAAATAACTGAAACAGATTTAGAAAACCTGAACAGAAATATTTCTAATAGCATAATCAAGTCAAATATTGATGGCATAATAGTTAAAATGGATGCAAAGCCCGAGCAATATCCAAATCAAGGTGATATGGTTGTGGTACATGATTTGTCTCGTTATAAGCTCAATGTAAAAGTAGGTCAATATGATGCCGTAAACTTAAAAGAAAATCAGGAAGCAATTATAAAAATCAAAGGTCTTGATAAGGAATATAAAGGCAGGGTTTTAAAGGTTGCTCAAATGGCTACGATTGAAATGTCAAGTTCTAACAGAGAAACCAAGGTGTCCGTGGATATTATTTTAATCAATCCGGATGAGAATATAAAAGTCGGGTACGAAGCTGATGCCGACATTATCTTGGATGAGAAACAAAACATAATGTCTGTGGGTTTTGAAAGCATATTAACAGATGATGAGGGTAAAAAATTCATCTTTATATCCGAAGACAATATAGCAAAAAAGAGATATGTTCAAACCGGTTTGGAATCCGATTTTGATATAGAGATTACCTCAGGTCTTGAGGCAGGAGAAACCTATATTACAAACCCGTCACCGGAGCTTAGAGAAGGCGATATAATCACCGTAAACGGGGGAATGTAATTTGGTTATACAAATGGAAAACCTTACGAAAATATATGATACAGACAAAATCCAAGTTAAAGCCTTAAACAATATAAATTTAAGTGTTGATAAGAACGAATACGTGGCAATAATGGGTGCATCCGGTTCCGGAAAGTCAACCTTGATGAATATCATTGGTTGTTTGGACAGAGCGACATCAGGGAGCTATATTTTAGACGGAGAAGATGTTTCCAAGCTCAATGATCAGCAATTGGCAGAAATTCGAAATAAAAAAATAGGTTTTGTATTTCAATCCTTTAATTTATTACCCCGGCTCACAGCACTGAAAAATGTTGAACTGCCTATGCTATATGCCGGAATTCCCGGAAGTAAGAGAATTCAACTGGCTGAGTATGCACTGGAAAGAGTGGGTTTAAAGGACAGAATAGATCATAAACCCAACGAGCTTTCCGGCGGTCAAAACCAAAGGGTGGCTATAGCCCGAGCATTGGTGAATGGTCCATCAATAATACTGGCGGATGAACCTACGGGTAACCTGGACTCAAAATCCAGCATAGAGATAATGGACATATTCGGCAGCCTCAATAAAGAAGGCGTAACAATAGTAATGGTAACCCACGAAAAAGAACTGGCTGCTTATACGAAGAGAAACGTGGTTTTTAAAGACGGGGAGATTGTCAAGGACTGCCTTGTGTTATAATAGTTGGTTAGTTGGTTAGTTGGACAGTTGGTTAGTTGG
>CAYXAT010000104.1:3919-5580 GCA_964462065.1 uncultured Clostridiaceae bacterium
GAATCTTTTGTTTCGACGAAATTGTAGGGGTCGGTTTCCATGCCGACCCGGGTAAGATCCTTCGGGCGTAGCCCTCAGGATGACAAAAGCGGAAAATGTAGGGGAGGACGACTCTGTCCTCCCGCAATCGCAGGGGTAAAGTTGAACAGTTGGTTAGTTGTTAGTTGGTTAGATACTGCCAATTGATACATATAAAAGTTGTTACAAGGGACAATCAAAGGTCGCCTAAAATTCTACTACAATTGTTAAAATAAAGGAGAGTGGTTTAATTGAAACACAAATTAATTGCATTTTTTATCGTACTTACTATGCTGCTCAGCTATACTGTTTCTGCTGATACATCCGCCTCAAAATATACATTTGAGCAAGCTGCAAAAATTGTGCTGGACAAATCCCCGGACTATAAGGGTATAAGCAGAAAAATCGAGGATGCCTATGATTATTATGAATACTTGGATAAACGTATACCGGACGAAATAAAATTAGTAGAAAAAATGAATACCTTTATTGTTAACCACTTAAACCCGCATATGGAGCTATTAACCGCTTACTCTAATTACCGGACGGTAAAGCAAGCCAAGGATAATGTAAAGGCAAACCTGTTACTTGGCCTTAGGGAAGCGGTAATAGGTGTTGAAAAAGCTAATATGGCTATAAAAGAAGTCGATATTAACCGTAGAATGCTCAATAATCAGCTAAAACTTCTAGAAATACAAAATGAATATGGACTTATCAGCAAAAATGATTATCGAAATAAAAAGAGGGACTTAAAAGATAATCTTAAAGCCTTGGATAATGCGGAAAAGGGCGTAGATACTGCTTATCATATGTTGAATATGCTTATGGGTAGAAAAGACACCAAAGATATTGTCATAGCACTGGATGATACCGAAATACCTTTGGAGAATCTTGACCTTGAAAAAATAAAAAAAGATCTTATAAATAAAAGTGATGGGACAACAGACTCAATGTCATCCATAAAGGCTCTGAACGAGGAAAGAAATTTGATTAAAACAAGATACAGCCTTATAGAAGAACGTTTTGACGGGCTTTCAAAGAAGGAGCAAGAAGACGATGATATTATCGAAATTTTGGATAAAGCCAAAAAAGATTTTGAAGTAGCGGATGAAAAATATAATAATGCTATGAAAAGATTCGATAAAATCTTTGACGATATGATAGGTGATATTGAAGACCTTTATGAGGATATTGATGATTTAAAAGAAGAATTAGCAGATGAAAAGACCAATCAAAAAATTTATAAAACTAAATATGAAGCCGGTTTAATATCTAAAATCGAATATGAAAACCTTAGGGATCAAATTACATTGCTTGAAAATGAATTAAAAAAGCTGCAATTAGATCTAAACCTAAAATATGCAAAGCTGTTAGCCTATAGCGATTTAAAAAAAGTGGTTATATCCGAACAATAGTTAAACAATAGTTGAACAGTTGTTGAACGATAGTTAAACGGTAGCTGCACAGTAGCGATACAGTCATTCTGAGTGAATTGCTATGCAATTCCGCAAAGAATCTTTTGTTTCGATGGAATTAATTGTAGGGGTCGGTTCGCCGACCCGGGAAGATCCTTCAGTCGCAAGCTCCCTCAGGATGACATTTTCCGGTACAGTCATTCTGAACAACGATAAATGTCATTCTGA
>CAYXAT010000105.1:0-5556 GCA_964462065.1 uncultured Clostridiaceae bacterium
AGCTGGTAAATGTTATCGTAAAGGAGGTAAGGATTATGGTAATAAACGACCCAATTGCTGATATGCTAACAAGAATAAGGAATGCAAATACCGTAAAGCACCAAACTGTAGATATTCCTTTATCCAATATTAAAAAGGCTATGGCTGATATACTTACAGAAGAAGGTTATGTCAAGTCATATGAAATAATAGACGACGGTAAGCAGGGGATTATCAGAGTAACGTTAAAGTATACTGCCAATAAAGGCAAAGTGATAACCGGCTTAAAAAGAATAAGTAAACCGGGACTTAGGGTTTATGCCAAAAAGGATGAGGTTCCCAAGGTTTTAGGGGGATTAGGTATAGCTATACTATCTACATCTAAGGGCATAATGACTGATAAAAGTGCAAGAAACGGCGGTTTAGGCGGAGAAGTGCTTTGTTACATTTGGTAATATTTCTTCAAAACAGGAGGTGGAAAAATGTCCAGGATAGGTAGATTACCCATATCAATTCCCCAAGGGGTTGAAGTTAAAATAGATGAGGAGAACACAATAACGGTTAAAGGGCCGAAAGGGCAGTTAGTTAAAAAGCTTCATAAGGATATGATAATATCCAATGAAAGTAATGTAATATCGGTCCAAAGACCAACAGAACAAAAAAGACATAAAGCCTTACACGGATTGACAAGAACACTGATAAACAATATGGTACACGGTGTTGCTGAGGGTTATGAAAAAACACTGGAGATAAACGGAGTAGGATACAGAGCGGTAAAACAAGGAGACAAACTTGTATTGACAGTAGGATATTCACAACCGGTAGAGTTTGTCGATCCGGAAAATATTTTAACGGAAGTGCCAACACCCAACAAGATTATAGTAAAAGGTATAGACAAAGAAGCTGTTGGCGACCATGCCGCAAATATAAGAGCAGTCAGAGAACCCGAGCCGTATCTGGGCAAGGGCATTAAATACAGCACGGAAAAGATCAGACGTAAAGTAGGCAAAACAGGCAAGTAATAAAGAAAAGAGGTGACACTTGTGATAACAAAAGCCGATAAAAACAAGCTTAGACAAAAGAGACATTTGATAGTGAGAAAAAAGGTTTTTGGAACTGCAAACAGACCGAGGCTTGATGTTTTTAGAAGCCTTAATAATATATATGCACAGATTATAGATGATGAAGCAGGAGCAACTTTGGTATCAGCTTCCACCCTTGATAAAGAATTGAAAGACAATGGAGATTTTGGCGGTAATAAAGAATCTGCCAAAGCCATAGGTAAATTGATAGCTCAAAAAGCTCTGGAAAAGGGTATCAAACAAGTGGTGTTTGACAGAGGCGGCTATATTTATCATGGGAGAGTGCAAGAGCTAGCTGAAGCTGCCAGAGAAGCAGGTCTTGAATTTTAATAATAAGGAGGGATATTAATGCAGCCAGTTGAAGACAATAAGCCGGAATTAAAAGAACGGGTTGTTGCTATAAATAGAGTAGCTAAAGTTGTTAAAGGCGGTAAAAACTTTAGATTCACTGCTATAGTAGTAGTTGGAGATGAAAACGGATATGTAGGTGTAGGCTCAGGCAAATCAATTGAAATCCCCGATGCTATTAGAAAAGGAATAGAAGATGCCAAGAAGAATATGATCAATGTACCTATTGTAGGTACAACGATACCCCATGAGATTATCGGTAAATCAGGTTCGGGAAGAGTGCTTTTAATGCCTGCGTCCGAAGGTACCGGTGTAATTGCCGGCGGTCCTGTAAGGGCGGTTTTGGAATTGGCCGGAGTTAGAGATATCAGAACTAAATCACTCAGGTCTAATAATCCAAGAAACGTGGCTAATGCTACAATAGAAGGACTTTCGTCACTTAAAACCGTAGAAAAAGTTGCCGAACTCAGGGGAAAAACAGTCGAAGAGATATTAGGTTAGGGGAGGGAGGAACCTTGGCTAAATTAAGAATAAAGCTCATAAAAAGCACAATAGGCAGAAAAAAAGAGCAAATAGATACAGTAAAAGCATTAGGTTTAAAGAAGATTAATAGTATTGTTGAAAAAGACGATACGCCTCAGATTCGAGGTATGATAAATAAGATTTCATATATGTTGGAAGTTGAGGAAATATAGCAAGGGAGGTGCAAGAGAGCCATGAAAATACATGAACTGAAACCTGCACAGGAAGGTAGAGACAGAAAGAGAAAAGGCAGAGGCATAGGAAGTGGCTTGGGGAAAACATCCGGAAAAGGGCATAAAGGCCAAAAAGCCAGATCCGGCGGCGGAGTTAGAATAGGCTTTGAAGGCGGACAGATGCCGTTATATAGAAGAATTCCCAAAAGAGGCTTTACAAATATATTTAAAAAAGAATATGCTATAATTAATATAGGTGACTTGGATAAATTTGAAAACGGTACGGAGGTTACACCGGAACTGTTAAAAGAAATAGGCTTGATTAAAGATACAAAAAGTGGAATTAAGATATTGGGAAATGGTGAACTGACAAAACAATTAACAGTAAAGGCACATAAATTCAGTAAAACAGCTGCCGACAGGATAACTGCATCAGGAGGAAAGGTAGAGGTGATATAAAGTGTTTAATACCATTAGAAATGCTTGGAGAATACCGGATTTAAGAAAAAAGATGATATTCACACTTTTGATGTTAGTTATATTCAGATTGGGAAGTTTTATTCCGGTACCGGGTATGAATAGGGATGCATTGGCAAGTCTGATTGAATCCGGTGGATTACTTGGATTTTTAGATGTAATATCAGGCGGTGCTTTCAAGAATTTTGCAATCTTTGCTATGAATATAGCACCCTATATCAATGCCTCTATTATCATGAACTTGCTGACTATTGCAATACCCAGCCTGGAAGCATTGGCAAAAGAAGGCGAAGAAGGCAGAAAGAAAATTGCACAATATACAAGATACGGAACAGTTATATTGGCGCTTATACAAGCAATTGCACTCAGCATAGGACTTAAAAACTATCTGATAAAAGCTGATTTCATATCAATAGCTCTGGTAGCTTTATCGCTTACGGCGGGAACCGCTTTTCTTATGTGGTTAGGTGAGCTTATTACCGAAAGAGGCATTGGAAACGGGATATCTCTTATAATATTCTCAGGTATAGTATCTCGTATGCCTGTAGGCGCTATGAATTTACTTAACCTATATAAGGTTAAATCAGTGTCAATTTTCGAATTAATAGGCTTTGTTATCGCCGCTATTCTTATTATAATGGCAGTAGTTCTAATTCAAGAAGGTCAAAGAAGAATCCCGGTGCAATATGCAAAAAGAGTAGTCGGAAGGAAAATGTATGGAGGACAAAGTTCTCATATTCCGTTAAAAATCAATCAGGCAGGAGTTATTCCTGTAATATTTGCTATGTCAATAATAGAGTTTCCAAAGCAGATAGCCGGTTTTTTCCCAAACAGCGGGGCTTACCACTTTTTTAACAAGTATTTCGCTTGGGGAACACTGATGCACGGTGTGATTTATGCATTGCTTATTATCGGGTTTACTTATTTCTATACGGCGGTATCCTTTAACCCGATAGAAGTAGCAAATAACATTAAAAAGTACGGCGGATTTATACCGGGCATAAGACCTGGCAGACCGACAGTGGAATTCATTCAAAGGTCTTTGTCAAGAATAACCTTAGTAGGTGCATTTTTCTTAGCATTTATAGCTATATTGCCAATCTTTTTGATGACTTTCACAAATATAAAAATATATTTTGGAAGCACCTCGCTATTGATAGTGGTCAGTGTTGCTATGGAAACAGTACAGCAGATAGAAGCACAAATGATAATGAGAAACTATCAAGGATTCTTAAATTAGTATGAGATTGGAGATGTATGTAATTGAGAATTGTATTGTTAGGCCCTCCCGGAGCAGGTAAGGGGACGCAAGCGGTAAAGCTTATAAATAAATACAATATCCCCCATATATCTACAGGTGACATATTTAGAAAAAATTTAAAAGATAAAACAAAATTAGGGCTGGAAGCCAAAGAATATATGGATAGGGGTCTTTTGGTACCCGACGAGTTGGTAGTCGATATTGTTAAAGACAGACTTACTGAAGAAGACTGCATAAAAGGTTTTCTCTTAGACGGTTTCCCAAGAACAGTTGAACAGGCGGAAGCTTTAGAAAGAGAAATGAAAGAACTTAGAATCGAATTAGATGGTGTTATAAATATTGAAATAAAAGATGAAATCCTAATAGACAGACTGACTAATAGGCTTGTATGCAGGAGTTGCGGGGCCACATATAATGCAAGGTTTAACAAACCCGAAAAAAGCGGCGTTTGCGATTTATGCGGCGGAGAACTCTATGTCAGGGATGACGATAAAGAAGCAACCGTCAAAAATAGATTGGAAGTATATAAGAAGCAAACGGAACCCCTGATTAAATACTATGAGGAAAAAGGCATACTGACAACCGTGAACGGTGCCCTTGGCACCGAAGAGGTTTTTGTCAAGATATGTGAAGCTTTGGAGTAGTAGATATGTATATAAAATCAGATAGGGAATTAGAGATAATGAGGGCGGCGGGTAAAATAGTAGCCGAAACCCTTGAAAAATTAAAAAAGGTAATTGAACCCGGAATCACAACTAAAGAACTTGACCGGATAGCGGAAAGATTCATAAGGGACAATAAGGGAATACCTGCGTTTTTAGGATACAACGGTTACCCCGCAAGTATTTGCGCATCTGTTAATGAAGAAGTGGTCCACGGCATTCCGGGAAAAAGAGTGCTGAAAGACGGAGATATAGTAAGCATTGATACCGGAGCAATTTATGAAGGATATTACGGAGATGCTGCACGTACATTTGAGGTAGGCAAAGTATCAGATAAAGCGAAGAATCTTATCATGGTGACCAAAAATAGTTTTTTCGAAGGAATAGCCATGGCTGTAGAGGGCAACAGACTGCAGGATATATCCCACACTATACAATCCTATGTGGAATCAAACGGGTATTCGGTGGTAAGAGACTTAGTTGGCCACGGTATAGGAAGAAATATGCATGAAGAACCTCAAGTGCCAAACTTTGGTGAAGCCGGTAAGGGACCGAGATTAAAAGCGGGTTTGACCATAGCTATAGAGCCTATGGTTAACGAAGGCAAGTTTCATGTAAGGACTCTATCGGACGGCTGGACTGTTGTAACAGCAGATGGCAGCCTTTCTGCTCATTATGAAAACACGATTGCCATAACGACGAACGAACCTGAAATTCTGACAATGTTATAATTGGAGTGAAGCTTATGGTTAGTATTGAACTTGGGCAAGTAGTTATATCGAAGGCGGGCAGGGACAAAGGAAGAAAGTTCATAGTTCTTGAAATATTAGACGAAAAATATGTCTATATTTCGGATGGGTCCTTAAGAAAAGCAGAAAAGCCTAAAAAGAAGAAACTGATGCACTTGAAGGTTACAAATTATATTTCGGATACCCTAAAGGAAAAGATTAAGACGGATAAAAGTATTGGTGATTTTGAAATAAGGAATTATCTTAAGTCCTTAGAAGAGAAAAATAAACGGGAGGTTTGATTACCTTATGTCTAAACAGGAT
>CAYXAT010000106.1:0-5496 GCA_964462065.1 uncultured Clostridiaceae bacterium
CTTTAGGACTTCTGCCTCCTAATTTCTTCTAACTTATTAAAAACTTCCGAGTCTAGTTGTTCTTCTAATAAGTTTCTCTTGTGGCTTGTTTTATTGATATAGTTCTTGTCCATATTTAAATCGGCGTTTACTACTTCTTTTTCCAATTCCCTTGCCGATATTCTAGAACCGCCAAGACCCAATATAACCATTTGCTCCAAAGAGTCGGAAGTAGCTACCCTGATAATCGTATTTTCTATAGCATTTTCAGCAACAAATCTTTCTATATAATTATCGGCACTTTCAAATTCTTTTGTATAAACCACATGCAAACCATCATGCATTTCATGTTTTTCCATACTGTTTTTTACATAATGTGCATCGAAAACCACTATTACATTAATTCCTTTATAGGACTGATAATTAGACATTATATCCAGAAGTTTCGTTCTTGCGCTTTCTAAACTATAGGTGCTCTCTTCCTTCAAATCTTTCCAACTGTTTATAATGTTATAACCGTCAATTAACATATATTCAATCAATTTACTCACCCTATAGTTTCTTTAATGAATACCTTGCATTTCACCTTTTTTCTGTCTTTGCTTTCTTATTTCGAATAATATTATTGCGCCTGATACAGCAGCATTTAAAGAAGATATCTTACCGCTCATGGGTATGCTTACAATATAATCGCAGCTTTCTTTTACCAGACGTCCTAATCCTTTACCCTCACTGCCGATTACCAATGCAATAGGGCCGGTTAAATCCTTATCATAATAAACATCACCTGTCATATGGGCGCCTGCTACCCAAACCCCTTTATCCTTCAAATAGGATATGGCTTGGCTGATATTATTAACTTTGGCTACCATAACGTGCTCCACAGCTCCCGCAGAAGTCTTTCCGATTATCGGTGTCAGCCCGGCAGACCTGCGCCGCGGTATTATAACACCATGAGCACCCGCTCCGTCGCAACTTCTTAATATTGACCCTAGATTCTGTGGGTCTGTTATTTCGTCAAGCAAAATTATAAAGGGATCCTCCTCTTTATCTTTAGCAAGCTGCAAAATATCATCTATTTCATAGTATTTGTATAAAGCAGCAGATGCGATAACCCCCTGGTGATGTTTGGTAACCGTAATCCTATCCAGTTTAGCTTTATCCACTTCTTTTATTAGGATATGTTGTTCTTTGGCTTTTGCAATAATTTGTCTTATCGAACCTTCAACTTGACCTTTTTGAATAAACAGCACATCAATGGGCCTTCCGGATTTCAGTGCCTCAAGTACAGGATTCCTGCCTTCAATAAGGTTTTCATTATAATTTTCTTCATATACTTCTTCATTACGGACATTATCGTATCGAGGTTTAGCTTTTTCACTCTTATTGTAGGAAAACTTTTTATCAGTTTTGTTAGTTTTGTTGTGTCTTGAAAACTTCCCTTTAGCCGGGTTCTTCTCATTTTTTATTTTTTGGGGCATTTGCATCTTCCTTTAGTTATTTATTTATTATTCGCCGCTATAATAGCGGCGTAAACTTTGGCGTTAGCATCAGAAAGTTTATTAAATCCTTATATATTTTTAAACTTTTCCCTTACTTCATTTCTTTTGCCACAGCTCATGGGACCTTCCGGACATTCTCCCAAGAGACAACCGGGCCCTGCATGTTTAAATAGAATAGGTGCCGCTTCTTTGACCTTTTTTATCATTTCAAAGGCTAATTCCCTTATTTCCCATTGAGCTCTTTCGCAGGCTCTTAATCGGAAGAAATGAAGCAATGCTCTTGCCGACATTGTAAACACTATTTTTGTTTCGCAGGCGTTGGGAAAAACATATCTCGCATCTTCTATTGACAGCTTCTCAGCCGCTTGCCTTGCAGCTTTTTCGCTTTTTCCTTCTTTTATAAGTCTATCAAAATTATCAGCATATAGTATTTCCACAATACTGTCATAATATTGTTGGTCTTCTTCCATTGCTTTTATAAATATATCTCTCGCTTCTTTTATGTTTTCAATTTGAGGTGGAATTATATACTCAAATTGATCTAATTTTACGTATCTTTGAGACTGTTGAGAATAGGAGCATCCTACCCTGTGCCTTACTAATTGATGTGTAAGAACTCTGCTTACTCCTTCAACACCGAAGGTAAAATATACATGCTCTATAGGGCTTTCGTGACCCAAATCCATAAGTATGTTTAAAAACTTCTCTGTTTTATTCTCATCTAAATCATCTAAAATTCCATCTATCCCGGTTTTTGAATAACATAGCTTTGCTGCTGCGGCAACTACTTTTTCCGGTTCCGGAGTATAACGTATCAGTTCTACCTTCATATATACACCCATCCTCCCTTTATCCTTTTTTGTTATTAAGCCCGCGATTGCATATTAATCTCTGCGGGCTTATATTCTTTATACACAGTATGATATTATATATTTTAAAAGTAATACCAGGTTTTGTCCATGTTTATTTATCTCAGATTTCTATCTCTGCCGAATAATTAAGGATTTCTAATAATCTTTGGGTTCTTTTATTCAAATATAAAAAACCTAATAAGGACTCAAAACCTGTAGCGTATTTGTAATCTGCAATTTTAGCATTTTTAGGCACATAGGAGGTTTTAGTGTTCCTGCCCCTTTTCACAATATACTTCTCTTCATCAGTTAAAAGCTCATAAATACTGTCTATTATTTTTGCTTGGGATTTCGCCTCAACAAAGTGAACAGTTCTTTTATGCAATTCTCCCGCCGCATCATAACCCATGGCAATCAGATTTGTTCTGATAAAGATTTCATACACTGCATCTCCAATATAAGCAAGAAGAGACGGGTTAAACATTTTGATATCCGAATCCCTTATATTCTCTGAAACTAAGCTGTTTAAGCTGTCTGTCAATTCGGTAAAACTTCCTAAGATTAAACCTTTTTCCTTATTGTCTATCACAGTTTTTATGCTCTCCTCCATTTCACTCCCGACGGGGTATCTTCTAAAATTATACCTTTGCTGTTTAAATCGTCTCTTATTTTATCCGCTAACGCCCAATTCTTTTCTTTTCTGGCTTTTTGTCTTTCCAATATCAGTGCCTCAATTTCGTCATCCAGGCTTTTTTCTTCTTTTTCTAAAAGCCCCAACACTCCGGCCAATTCCATGTATAGATTATAAGCGAACTCTACCATACTTTTTGATGAGTTATCATTAATGACGGAATTCGCGTCTCTTACCAAATCAAAAATCGCCGAAACCGCATCTGCAGTATTTAAATCATCGTCCATTGATTCGATAAATTTATTCTTATGAAGCAACAGTTTTTGCTGAATCTCTTTTTCCTCATCCGTTATGTTTTTGTCTTCAGCTTTATTAAGTAAGTACAAAAGATTGGTTTTTGCTATATACATTCTTTCAAGACTGTTTTTTATACTTTCCAAGAGCTCCTTGCTGAAGTTTATGGGGCTTCTGTAATGAGAAGAAATCATGAAAAGTCTTACAGCTTCCAAATCATATAATTGGCTTATTTCTCTGACGGTAAAAAAGTTACCCAAGGATTTTGACATTTTTTCGTTATCTATGTTGATAAAACCATTATGCATCCAATAGTTGGCAAAAGGTTTGCCTGTGGCTCCCTCACTTTGAGCTATTTCATTTTCATGATGGGGAAATATTAAATCCTGTCCACCCGAATGTATATCTATAGTTTCACCAAGGTACTTCATCGACATAGCAGAGCATTCTATATGCCAGCCGGGTCTTCCTAATCCCCAAGGACTCTCCCAGGCAGGCTCGCCGGGTTTTTGGTTCTTCCATAAAACAAAGTCCATGGGATGTTTTTTAACTTCCTCCACATCTACTCTTGCCCCGGCCTCCAATTCCTCCAGGTTTTGTTTTGATAACTTCCCGTAATCTGCGAATTTAGAAGTATCATAATATACATTGCCATTAACCGTATAAGTCAGACCGTTTTGTTCTATTCTTTTTATTAGGTCTATTATCTCATCAATGTGTTCCGTTACTCTCGGGTGATAATCTGCCTTTTGAATAATCAAGTTCCCCGCATCTTTAAAATACTCGTCAATGTATTTATCCGATATTTCTTTTTCAGTTTTGCCTTCATCTCTTGCTTTTTTTATTATCTTATCATCTACATCAGTAAAATTCTGTACAAAGGTAACCTTATAACCCCTGTATTCCAAGTATCTCCTCAAAATATCAAATATAATAAAAGGCCTGGCGTTACCGATATGAAAATAATTATATACTGTGGGCCCGCATGAGTACATCTTGATTTCTCCCGGTACGATGGGAATCAATTCTTCTTTTTTTCTAGTCATTGTGTTAAAAACTTTCATTATAAAGCCTCCTAAAAAATTATTTTAGCCGCCCCTCTTTTTATAAATACAAGCAACAGCATAAGATGAAATACCTTCTCCTCTGCCTGTAAACCCTAAGCCTTCCGTTGTCGTGGCTTTAATGTTAACTTGGTTTTCCTTAATATCCAAGCATGAGGCAATATTATTCTTCATTTCATCTATGTATCCGGAAAGTCTGGGCTTTTCCGCTATGATAATACTATCAATGTTTCCTATAATATATCCTGCCTTGCTTATCATGTTTCCTATCTTTTTAAGCAATAGAAGGCTTGATATATCTTTATACGCCGAGTCGTTATCGGGGAAATTTGCACCTATATCCCCACCACCCAAGGCACCCAATAAAGAATCCATAATAGCGTGTATTAAAACATCGGCGTCAGAATGGCCCAGCAGACCTTTTTCGTATGGTATTTCTACCCCGCCTATAATTAATCTTCTTCCTTTTATTAATGAATGAACATCATAGCCGTTGCCGATTCTAAACATTTTTACCTCCTGCTAATTCTCGTTTGCATTGTTCTATTATCGATTCCGCAATTATCAAATCCTCTTTTGTTGTTATTTTTATATTATTATACTCTCCTGGTATCATTTTAACATTATAATTTAAGTATTCAACCAACATGGCATCATCTGTAGCAGTTCTTTTGTCTATCTGTGCCATCGTATGAGCTTGTACTATTATATCCCGTTTAAAAGCTTGCGGGGTCTGTGCTATCCATATGCTTTCCCTGTTCAAGGTATCAGATATAAAACCTTCTTCATCCACGGCTTTTATAGTTTCTTTTACCGGAACACCTACAGTTACCGCCGCGTATCTTTTTGCGCCTGCAATGCAATCTTCTATCATCTTGCAAGTGATAAACGGTCTTGCACCATCATGTATAACTATTATGTCGGCACTGTCTCCTATCCTTTCCAAGCCTTTTTGAACGGATTGCTGCCTTTCATCTCCCCCAAAAACCATCTTTACGGACTTGTTCAGTTCGAATTCATTTAAAACCGCGTTAAAATATTCTTCATCTTTCGGATTTATTACTGCTATGATTTCCTCTATTGAATCACATGAAAAGAAAACCCCAAGAGTATGAGATAATATGGGTCTACCCTTGAGGTTTATATATTGTTTATTAATGCCGGATTTCATCCTG
>CAYXAT010000107.1:0-5470 GCA_964462065.1 uncultured Clostridiaceae bacterium
TAAACACTGAGTATTGAGGCTTGGTGTTTTTTTTAAACTAATAAAGAAAGGGATTCGAACGGGCGGTAAATATGATTGACCAGAAACTTACCTATAAAATAGCAAAATAGTGTTGCCGTTTCACTTCATAATGATGTATAATGAATAATAGTTATTGATTAGATAATGTTTATTACATTGAAAGGGGTGATTTTATGGCAGAAGAATTCAAGGCAGGTTGTCAAAGACCACCGATAAAAAAGCCTGTACAAGAGCAGGTGAGCGTTGACGAAATAAGTATAAAGGAGGTAAAGAAACCTATGGTAAAGGTAGGTAAACCCGCACCGGATTTTACGGCTCCGGCATTTTATGAAGGTAAATTTCAAAATATAACCCTTTCTGAATTCAAAGGGAAATGGGTAGTACTTTGTTTCTATCCCGGAGATTTCACCTTTGTCTGAGCTACTGAAGTTTCAGCAGTTGCTGAGAAAAATGATGAATTTAAAGAATTAGGCGTTCAGGTTCTTTCTGTAAGTGTTGACAGTGTGTATGTACATAAAATTTGGAATGAGCATGAGCTATCAAAAATGATAGGAAAGAACATTCCCTTTCCAATGCTTTCAGATCAAGACGGCAGCATTGGAAAACTTTATGGCATCTATGATGAGGATAGCGGTGTAGAAACAAGGGGTAGATTTATAATTGATCCTGATGGAATAATCCAGGGATTTGAGGTTCTTACACCTCCTGTTGGCAGAAATGTCAGTGAGTCTATAAGACAAGTAAAAGCCTTCCAATTGGTCAGGGAGTCAAAAGGTACAGAGGCTACTCCTGCAGGTTGGAAACCGGGCAAACAGACTCTTAAACCCAATCCGGATTTAGTAGGTAATGTGTGGAAGGTATGGTCTGTTAAAAACGCATTTGACGAATAAAACATTACATTTTTCCAATAGCTATCCGATAACCTCGGATAGCTATTTAATTTATCGCTTTTACAATGCCCGCCCTTGAAATAATAGGCCACAATAGTTAATATATGGGTAAAGTATGGTTATGGAGGTGAAAACATGAACAACGAACTTAAAAAGTTTTTTGATAAATTGGACAGAGCATACTTTATAGATAATGAATTCAAAGGTTGCGCCTATCTTGATAGGGCTCTGCCCATCGGCCACGAACAAACAATTTCACAACCCAGTTTAGTTCTAAAAATGACTGAGAAACTATCTCTTGATAAAAACTGCAAAGTGTTAGAAGTCGGAACAGGTTCCGGTTATCAAACTGCTTTTTTAGCGGAGTTCGCTAAAGAAGTCTATACAATAGAAAGAATTGAAGAATTAGGGTCCAAGGCCAAGGAGAAGCTTGAAGGTTTAGGTTATAAAAACATCTTTTATAAAATAGGTGACGGAAGTGCTGGATGGCCTCAATATGCGCCTTATGATAGAATAATTGTCACTGCCGCTGCCGGTAAAATACCGGATGAACTGATTGACCAATTAAATGTGGGCGGAATCATGATTATTCCCGTAGGACCCGAGGGTTCACAAGAATTAAAACTAATAAATCGCGATTTAAACGGTAATATCAGCACAACGACAATAGGGTATGTTGTTTTTGTTGAAATGAAAGGGAAATACGGTTGGAAAAATTAAGCTTAATGCTGCAGCATATTTAGACAATTATAGAATCTAATTTAAAAACCTATGATATAATGTATAAAAAAGGTAATACCTTTATTGTGAAAGAGGGGTAATAGAATGCGCAAGCATAAAAAGTTCTTTGTGTTAATAACCTTTGCAATTATTATGTTGCTCAGTTTTAGTATGACAACATGTGCCACGGAAACGCCGTTTAATGTAACCATCAATAATGAAGTTGTAGAATTTACAGAAGAAATGGGATATCCCTACTTTACTGAAACAAACAGAACCATGGTTCCGGTAAGAATAGTATCCGAAAATATGGGCTATAAGGTTGATTGGGATAATAAAACACAAACGGTTTTTATCAGCAATAACAATAAGAAAATAGAGCTGCAAATAGGAAAAAGTACAGCAACTATAAATGGAAAATCAGTACCTATAGATGTGCAAGACGGTAAACCGGTAGATACCAAAACCAGTCTTGTGCCTGTTAAAGGAAGTAGCAGGACTTACGTCCCCCTAAGATTTGTGTCTGAAGCCATGGGTGCGGAAGTTCTCTATGAAAAAATAAATGCAGTACACAATATCAGTATAGTTTTTGAAAAAAACAAAGAAGAGGCATGGGAGCAAAGTCTGGAAGTACATTACATAGACGTAGGTCAAGGTGATGCTATTCTTATAAAACAAGATGAGTACAACATGCTTATTGATGCCGGGGATAACAAATATGAAAAAACAGTAGTTGCATATCTGAAAGACAAAGGTGTAACCAAATTAGATTATGTTATCGGGACTCATCCACATGCAGACCATATAGGAGGATTGGATGCGGTAATTGATTCTTTTGATATCGGGAAAATAATAATGCCGAAAGTGACACATACTTCAAAAACATACGAAGATGTTCTTATAGCTATAAAAAACAAAGGTTTAAAAATTTCTTCACCGATTATTGGCGGCAACTATGAATTAGGTGAAGCGACATTCACCATTATCGCACCCAACGGTGAGAAATATAAGGATTATAATAATTATTCCGTGGTCTTAAGGATGGAATTTGGGGAAAATTCGTTTTTATTTACCGGAGATGCAGAAACTTTATCCGAAAAAGAGATTTTAAATAATAAGCATAAAGTAGAAGCCCAGGTTTTAAAAGTCGGCCATCACGGCAGCAATACTTCAACTTCCATAGGATTTTTAGATGCGGTAAATCCCGAATACGCAATTATTCAAGTTGGAGCCGATAATAAATACGGACATCCGAATATCGAAATAATAAATAGACTGGAAGAACGCAAAATCAAAATATTTAGAAATGACTTACATGGAGACATTATTTTAATAAGCGATGGAGAAAATCTGGAATTTATTAAAGCTAAATAGTATTTTTAAGAATAGTTACGGGAGGAATAAGATGAAAGTCATAATTGACAGATTTGAAGGAAATTTTGCTGTCTGCGAAAAAGAAGACTTGGAAATGATAGATATAGAAATAAAAAATCTCCCTGCCCTTGCAAAAGAGGGAGATGTTTTGATTATAGAAAATGGTGATATAAAAATAGATACACTTGAAACAAAAATAAGAAAAAAGAGAATAGAAACCCTAATTGACGAGCTTTGGGAGTAAATGTGCTCCCATACATAAATATCTTCAACGAAGATGCCTTAGCAACCTCAGCCGCCTGTTTTAGGTGCCGACATACCTTTACCGGTATTTGCACCGAAACTTGCTGTGCCCTCAAATACCTGCTCTACTTCCCTGCTGCCACACTTTGGGCATTGAACTTTATCCTTGTCTGATATTTTTATTATTTCAAAAAACTTTTCACCGCAATCCTTGCATTTAAAATCAATCAATGCCATAATCAAATCTCCTTAATCCTTTAATTTTCCATGTCGATTACTTTAAACATCCTGCCTCTTTGATATATACTATACCCACTTAGTATATATCCTTTTACCTTTACAACATTTCCCACAGCGCTATTTATTTTTTCATTCAAGGACTTATCATTTTTATTAACTGTTAAAACATAATTCCCTTCTTTTGTAACCAACTCTAAGTGAGTGCCTTCGATATGATTCAATTCAAGTTTACCTTCAATTAAATAAGGTAAATCTATAAGACCGGTGTTATCCATTATTCTTTTAATCATCACTGCCGCTTCCGCCCGGGTAATTGCTCTCTTCCCATCAAAATTGCCACTATCATCCCCTTTTATTATCCCCTTTTCATATACCGCCGCTACATCTTTTGCAGCCCATTGGGATATTTGCTCACTATCGTTAAAAGGTGTTTCCGATAGTTCGATTTCTGTTTTCAATTTCATCATTCTTGATATCATTGCAGCCATCTCTTCTCTGCTTACCTCTTTCAAAGGTTTAAAAGTACCGTCTTCAAATCCCTTTATTATTCCTTCCCGTACTGCAGTGCTTACATAATTTTTATCTTCTCCAATTGCTGATATATCTGAAAAAGACGCTTTATTTACATCCGCTAATTCTATATTATTACTTTGCCCTAACATTTTTATTAGCATCTTTACAAGTTCTATCCTTGTTATATAATCGTTCGGTTCATATTTATCGTTTCTTCCTTCGGCAATATGCCTTGATATGAGAATTTTTATATCTTCCTTTGCCCAGTGGTCTTTAACATCTTCAAATTCCTTAATATAAGCCATCACTGCATATTTACTGAGATGATTACTTTCTATAGTAAAAACACTGTTTATAGAATCGTATAAACCGCCTTCATAATTCCAAGTTGCTGCATCCACATCATATCTATATATTCCAAATCTATCTTTACCATATTCTGACACCAGCTTCTCGTTAGGTTTTATGCCTATTACAAACCTTTTATTAAACTTATCTATCACTGTTTCCTTGCTGCCGTTTTTAATTATTATGGAAAGTTCATAAATATCCTCACCTATTAATTGAGATCCGGAGCTTTTAGCAATAAGAAGCTTTTTAGATTCTTCACTATCTATTTTTTCTATTGTAATGCTTAGTTCAAATGTCTTATTGGATAGATTCCCTTTTATAAAATCCGTATCAAAAGTATCTGAAGGGAGTTTAAACATCACTTCACTGCCTTTTACATACAATTCAATTTTTGCTTCAATGAGTTTTGATAATGTACTAAATGTTAAAGAAACAGACTCCGTATTGCCTTTGTTGAATGCCTTTACTTCAACTATAGTTTCCCCGGACTTCAACTTTTCGATTATTTCTTCATCTACGCTATCAAAGGATTTTGGTTTTGTTGCATTCGGAGTGCCGCCTCCACCACCCCCTGAACCTGAACCCCCGGTTTTCGGACCGGAGCTACCGCCATTTCCCCCTGAATCTCCTTTACCTAATATAACCGCTTCAATTGATGGTATCGAGGTATTTCCCCATTCATCAACTAACTTAACCCTATATTTGTATGTAATGTTGGCGTCTATACCTTTGTCAGTGTAATGCTTTTCGTCTGTCTCAATAAGTACGCTATAATTACCGTTTCCAGCCTTTCTTTCAACAATAAACTTTTCAATATCACCGGTTATATTACCATTCCAAGTAAGATTAATGTCGGAATCAGCCTTAGAAGCTTTTAAATCTAGCGGTTTCCCCGGCGCTATCTTCTTTAAAGCAGCAAATGCATCCGCCATGCCTTCCGCCACCGTCATTGATTTTAAACCATCCAACGGTTTTACCGTATCCATTATGGCTGCTTTTATTTGTTCCGGCGATAAATCAGGGTTCTTGCTTAGCAACAAAGCCGCAATACCCGATACATGAGGTGCCGCCATTGAAGTTCCGCTAAGATATGCATAAGAGCCTTCATCATATACAGC
>CAYXAT010000108.1:0-5437 GCA_964462065.1 uncultured Clostridiaceae bacterium
ACAGACAAAAACTTATGCATTTTTTATGATAGCTGCTTTTATCCTAATCTGGTTAGGACTTCCCAAGTTACGGACAGCCGGTGCGATCGGAAGCAATATATCCACAGCAAATTTGAAGGATGGTGTTTACCGCGGCGAAGCAAAGGGTTTTGCGGCACGAATCGTTTCCGAGGTGAAAATTAATAATGGCAATGTAATTGAAATAAATGTAATAGATCATCATGAAAGCAAAGGTTGGTATGATGAAGTATTTATGGTCTTGCCAAGAGAAATAATAAAAAAACAAAGTCTTGAGGTCGATGCTATAAGCGGCGCCACAAAAACAAGCAAAGGCTTGATAAGAAGCATTGAAAGCGCCCTGAAAAAGGCATATTAGCTGTTACTAATTCTTTCAAAATGCAACTCCGGCAATATTATTTTGATTTCATCATCTGCATCTATCTTCTTCCAATATATGATGAATCTTACGCACGCTGACTTCAGTATATAATTCCTCATTTCTAATGTTTCTTTTTGTTTAATAAAATATTTCGAGAATCTCAACACAATCCGACCTTTTGAGTCAATACAACCACCCTCAAAAATTCCCAGCTTATCTCCGCAAGTTAATTGCGAAATCAACCACTGACTTCTGACGAAAGAATCAAGCCACACTTGCTTATATCCCAGTTGCAATGCCAATTCACATGGTGGGTTATAAGAATTATTATCCTCAATAGTTTTAAGCCCTTCTGTTTTAATTTCGTCGAAATATTTCCCGTTGTAATAAATATTAAGCTTATGCTTAGCCCTTGTCATTGCTACATAAAGCAACCTAAGAGCCTCTTCCGTTTCCGGTCTGAATCCGTCTAACATAAGAAACACATTATCGAATTCCCTTCCCTTAGCCTTGTGGATTGTCGAAACAAGTATTGTTTCTGTTTCCCCTCCATAAAAATCTTCTATTTTTGATTCCCGAATGAATATTTCTAAATCTGATTTATATTTAATTTTAGGATTTGCCGCTTCAAAGTCCTTTATAATGCTAAGACATAAGTCCAGATTTATACTATTTCTAAAATTTTCTTTGAGTCTACTTTCTGCCGTAGCCCAAAGTTCATCATTAATAATATATAAATTTTCTTCCTTTTTGAACTGGTTAATAAAAAACCTTATTTCTAATAGGTTATAAATATTAAAATCTTCATTGGATTGGATAAGCTTGGATTGCAGACCTCTTTTCGAAAGTTGTCCTGCTATTTGGAGTGCCTCTTCGTTGGTATTTGTTAAAACACAAGCGGTACCTGAAATGTCCTCAGCCAATATATCATTTACAGTAGGTGTAATAAGATTAGGGCTTTTATATCGTATGAGCTTTATTCTACCTTTCTCTTTCATCATGGCTATGATTTGCATACTTTTTAAACGGTTTGGTATCCTTCTTACAAATTGATTTGTGAAGTCTATAAGATTACTATTGCTTCTATAGTTTTCAATCAATTCATAAACAGTGGCATCATATTCACTAATCAATCTTTTTAGATATTTTGAATTTGAACCTCTGAATTCATATATATTCTGGTCATCATCACCAACCGCAATAACCCGCATATCCTCATTGCGTTCCATCAATACGTTTATTATTTCAAATTCATCTTTATCCATATCTTGGGCTTCATCAATCACTAAAACTGTCTTAGTAATTCTATTGATTTCAACCTCTCCGCTTTTAATCTTTTCTATAGCTTCTTTAATTATATCCCCTGATTTTTCTATAGTGCCGACTTTCCCCAGTAAATCAAAGCAATAGGAGTGGAATGTTTTGATTTCTATAAAGCTTGCAGCGTTTCCAATAAGACTCAATAATCTTCTTTTAAATACAGTGGCTGCAGATCTTGAAAACGTAACCATCAGCATTTGTTCATGCTTAATGTCTTCCATTAATAGCAGCGATGCCAGTTTGTGAACTAATATACGTGTTTTCCCGCTTCCCGGTCCGGCAGCCACAACGATATATTTTGATTTATTGTCTGTAATGATTTTTAATTGAGCCGGTGACAGCTCACCAAAAAGTTGGCGGAATTTTGCCGGGGTGATGTTCCTTTTTATTTCATTTTGTTTACTGCCTTTAAAATATTTATTAAGGAAAGAATTGTAGTTCAATTGAAAATAATCATCTACAAATTGCAATGCAGATTTATAATCGCCTAACATTTTTTTTGCATATTCACCGACTATATGAATTTGCTGAACTCTATTTTCATAAAATTTCTTCAGCTTTTGATAATCTTCAGATTTGTATCGGACTTTATTGTCATGTTCAATGCGTTCAATACTGAGAGCATTATAAGTTACTAAAAACCCGCCTTCTATTTTTAGCGAGTCAATCCTTGATAAATAAAAAAGTGCATCCTCAATGTCTTCGGCAGACACTCTTGTATTAAGTAAGGTAAGTTTATTTTCAAATTCCTCTTTTAGTTCCAAAACAGAGAATTCGACTAATAATTCTTCTTCTTTACCATTTTTCTTTAACTCTTTAAGGCTCTCATCGTATAAATATTCTACAATGAAGCGAGCCAACTCATGACGTTTTTTAAGTGCTTCATCCAATATTATTGCTTCTTGCAAAGCGACCACTGAAATATAATTTTTTGAATTAGCATTCATCTTTCTTTTTACCCAATTCTTTATAGTCCAAAAATTAAATATAGTTTTAATTTTATCGGGTGAAACACCGTCGCAGCCGGCTTCTATCGCTTTTTCATTGGTTTCCTTTATATTGAGTATAGTTTCTTCCATTGATATAACAGTCAGCAGAAATCTTTCAATTTGATAAAATACTTTTAATATGTTTAACGAACGATTTTTATTTTCCTTTTTCCTAATATATGCAGATAAATCTTTTGAATCTGCCAAAATCTTTTCTTCCCGCAAAAGATTAATTATCTGTATAACATCACTTTTAACAATGCCTAAGTGGTCTGAAATATAATCTACCCTTGATTCGGGTAATTCATCATTTACATGGAGATTGCTTTTATTTGAAAACAACTTTTTTATTATTCGAATTGCATATATTTTCTGTTTTTCATCAAATTTATAAGAATTTGTTATTTTTTCAATGGCCTCTTGGGCATTCTTTGATAGGATGCTGTTTGCATATATCTTTGGCATGTTTTGGCCACGCTTTATATAGCCGGCTTCTTCCAAAGCGGCTATTGCCGTTGTTACCCTTGTTTCAACTTCCGCTAAACTATCATCCCATCCGGCCTTGCGTGCTATTTCCAGTGCAGATTGGGAAACCCTTGATCTGAAGCCGGAAATATTCTTAATTGCTTTCCATACTTGTTGAATTTCCTTTATACTTATTTTAGTTTGGTTAAGTAAAATAAAGTGCTTGTTTAAATCATCTTCATTATAAAGGACATAGCAATCTGCTGTAATTGCCTCATCCCGTCCTGCTCTACCTGCTTCCTGAACATAGTTCTCCAAAGAATCAGATATATCATAATGTATAATCATCCCTACATCTTTTTTATCTACGCCCATTCCAAAAGCAGAAGTTGCAACCATAACCTGCACATCGCCGTTAATAAATTCATCTTGATTTTTTGTTTTATCCTTTTTTTCCATTTTGCCATGATAACACCTTGCCTTATAGCCGTCTTTCTCCAGTCTCTGAGCTAATTTAAAAGCTTTATATGTGCGTGAAACATATACTATGGTAGGACAATCTTTGCTGTCAATCAAATCTCTCGTTGTGCTGTATTTTTCCTCTTCACTTTCTCTCAGCAATACCCTATACCGCAAATTGCTCCTCGCTGCACTCGCAGTATAAAGCTCCATATCAAGAGACAGTTTTTCATTAAAATATTTTCTTATATCCTCAATAACCTTTTTCTTGGCTGTTGCAGTGAAGCAAGAAACAGAAATATTTCCCTCAACATTCTTTTTTTCTTGATATGATTTGATAAAATCGCCAATATACAAATAATCAACGCGGAAGTCCTGCCCCCAAGCAGAAAAGCAATGTGCTTCGTCTATTACAAAGCGAACTACATTACGTCCCAGCAGTAAACGTTCAATAGTTCTCGACCTTAATGACTCAGGCGATATATATAGTATTGAAGCGGAACCGTTTTCCACTCTTTCAATTGATTTAGCCCTTTCAATAGGGTCAAGTAGACCGTTAATTGTTACTGCATCGGTTATGCTGATCTTCTCCAGATTATCAACCTGATCCTTCATCAACGATTGCAAAGGTGAAATAACTACCGTCAACCCTTTTGAATTGATTCCGCTCATTAGCGCAGGCACTTGAAATGTAATAGATTTCCCGCCGCCGGTTGGAAACACGGCTAAAAGTGATTTATTAGAAACTGCCGCTTTAACAGCCTTTTCTTGAAGTGATTCTCCTCCGTATTTTCTGTAAGAATCAAAGCCAAAGAACTGCTTAAGGCCTCTGTGAATATCCAATGCCTCATTGCAATAATCGCACCCCTTTATACATGGATTATTTCTTAATAAAAACATCACCCTTTCAACTGATGGAAAGCTCCGTGATACCCATGGGGGAGTTATTGAATATCTACTGCCGGTATTTATTAATGCCAAGCAATATGCCAATTCTATAGAGCTTTCTTCTATAATTTTTTTAAGATTTGCATGTATACAAACCTTTCCTCTAAACATCTGCAAAATTTCTTTTTCTACATCTCTATTTTCTTGTATAAGCCCTAAAAAACTAAAGAAATCAGAGAATTCGCGTTTATCTTTTAATAAAGAATAGTAGATACGTTTTAATCTTTCATCAATTAAAATAAAAGCAGAAACCTCGTCGTAAAAAAGGTCTTTGGCTTTTATAGCATCATTTAAAGGATTATTCATTTCTTCTGTTTGTAATTTGTCATCCTTCAACAAAGCATGATAAGGTTTACGGGGAAATAAAAGAGGAGAAAGAAATAAAGTATCAATAACCTTTAATTTATTTAGATCGCATGTATCCGGATAGTTCTTAATATACTTTAGATCATGTTTAAAAATATTATGACCGCATATGTATTCTGATGTAACGGCGAATCTAACAAAATCATTTACTGAGTTCGAATGAAATTTGCTACCATCACTCTTTATTGCACCAATATCAAAAACTTTTCCATTGGCAGGATTAATTTCTGCATCAAAAAAAGTAATGGGTTCCATGTTCACCCTCCCTCTCCACTTCAGCTTTTGTTATATTTCAATTTACTCGCAACTATATCATCTGCCAAATTGAAGTGTCCAACCATTGACCTATTGGGGAAATCTTCCTTAATAATTATATTATAACACGAGATGTACCAAAGATTATTTTATATTCCAAATTTGTTTGTATACTGGTATAATAGGATTGTATTTTATTTATATAACTTTTGAGAGGAGAAGGGTATTTGAATATACTTTTAAACAAGCTTAAAGA
>CAYXAT010000109.1:0-5435 GCA_964462065.1 uncultured Clostridiaceae bacterium
AGTATCATCGATCAAGAACAGCACCAAGTTAACCACGAAGAACAGCACCAAGTTGAGTTGACTGAGACACAAAGAAGCATATTAGAAATGCTTGAAGACGGAATACTTTCACGCAAAGACATCTTTTCTAAAATCAGTATAAAGGGCGATAGCCGCTCGTTCAAGTTGCACATTAAGCCACTATTGGTGGATGGATTTATTGAAATGACTGTGCCGGATAAACCGAACAGCAAGCTGCAAAGATACCGCCTGACGGATAGAGGCAAATCAGTAATCCGATAACAATGGGGCAGAATAGAACAAAATTATTACATAATGTAATTAGTGGGAGCTTCTTCAGTTTTACACGTATCAAAAAAAGCGAAAAGCCCCGGACATTTAATTTTAGTCTCGGAGGCTTTTATAATTTTTGCTAAAATGCCACGCATGTGCGGTGTCTTTAACTCTTATTATTATAATCTTGGGAAAGATTTATTTAACGCAGCATTGTGTTAACAAACCATAAATTCTTACTAAAGTATGCAACATAATCTTCAAACATGGCTACGGTTTCAAAGTCACCTTCACCGTCGGCTTCATTTCTTATCTCTATTGCAAGGTTTTTCATGGATTCTAAATCTTCTTTTACAATATTTAAAGATTCTTTAACCGAGAAATCTTTTGCCTGAACCTCTTTAATGGAAGCCTTTTCTAAGTATTCCGCCATAGTGGAAAGGGGCATTATATTCTTCATTTTCAACAGTTCGGCTACCTCATCATAATTTTTGAACATCTCATCATAGATTTCTTCTGTAAAGGTATGAACTCTTAAAAACTGATTCCCCACTACATTCCAATGAACATTATGCAATTTTACAATTAAAACTCCCAGGTTTGATAAATATTTTTGTAATAACTCTAAATGTTTCATATTGTACCTCCTAAATCTTTTTTATTTTAATTATTTCTATATAATTTTCCCTATTCATATTATATAATACAGTAAGAGAAACAAAAAGGAACAAGTTTGTTAGTGGGGGTGAAAACATGGAAATAGAGTATAAAAGCTATAACGGGTTTCAGATAGTACAAGAATTGGTTAAGCTTAGATGGGTACCGGAAATATTAAAGTCAATAGAGAATGAGAATAAACGCTACAGCGAAATTTTAGGTTGCATTCCTTACTTGAGCCATACCGAACTGAATAGGAAATTAGCTATACTTATGAAAAAAAATGTAGTAGAAAAAAAGATACATGAAGGTATTATTAATTATTCTTTATTGGATTTTGGCAAAGATTTGGTGCATATATTCAACCACTTAGAAGATTTAGAAGAAAAATATTGTGTAAGATTATAGGATGTTTTTAGATTGAATAACATGAAAGTAGCATGGCTACTCCAAATCAGTGTAAAGTAACCGGTAATGTATATTAAATATCTGCATCCGAGGGATATAATCAGGGGAAAGGGATCACAGTTTAAAAATCCGAAGCCTATATTAATACACAAAATACTTTTATTTTATGATAATATATATATAATTAAAACAAAACCAGGCAGAAGTAATAAGGTTTGCTTATCTAGGTGCAGGAGGAGGTATAATATGAACCCCGCCAAGCCCAATCAGGTTAAAAGTTTAAAGGGACTATCCGGGTCAATAAATTTATTCTCAAGTGAAAAAAATTTGGCAGTGATTGTTCACTCTTTATTTTCAGCTTGGATGCTTTCTCTTGTGTTTGAAGGTCAAATATTCTATTTGCTTTCGGAAAAATATAGTATTGATCCTACTGCCATGGTTTTAAGCAGCGTAGCTACGGTATTTATGGGTTTATTAATAAGCGGGTTTTTTATAAATACAAAAAAAGCAGCAAAAAAGGCTTTCCTATTTTCTTATCCTGTTTTGATTATAATAACTATTCCTTTTTTCTTTTCACCTACAATTTTTTGGCGTTTAGGAATATTTATAGGGTCTTTTATAGCAGGGATTTGTGTTGCTACCTGGGGCTATTATTTAAAAAGCAGTACCCTGAAAAATGAACGTATTAATACCATCGCAGATATGCTCATATTATCGAATATTTTAATGATTTTCTTAAACATGACATCTCTTTATTTGTCACCAAACATCGGGTTGGTATTGTCTATGATGATGCTGCTTTTAGCTTTTGTATTAGCTTTTAGGTTGCCTTCAATTCAAGATGATTTATTAAAGGACTCTGCAAAAAGGACTGGTGATGTTATAAATATTGCACCGACACTTGCCTTTTTATGTTTTTTTATTCTGGTTATTACAATAAATTCAGGCTTGATGTATGAAGTTATCAATCCGGCTTTTTCTCATCTTATATGGTTGACAAGCTGGTACTGGGCAATACCCTATATTATTGCTATATTTGTTATGCGCAACTTGCCTCAGAGGTTTAATAAGTCCTATTTGCTTTATGTTGCAATAGCAATGATAGGAACTTCATTTATCAGTTTTATGTACCTTGAGCATTCCGTTACAGGTTATTTAATTGTTAATACTTTGATGTTGGGGGCTTGCGGTATATATGATTTATTCTGGTGGAGCATCCTCGGAGAAATGTTGGAGTTTTATGATAATCCTGCAAAAATAATGGGTATAGGCCTTTCCGCCAATGTACTGGGTGTTTTATTGGGCGGAGTGTTGGGAAATATTATCTTCGATGCACATCGTGTAAATTCGACGTTCTTGGCACTATTTGTAATTTGTCTGACACTTGTTTTATTACCACCTTTACATAAGCATTTATACAGTCTTTTAAAAGACCATACCTATCTAAAAGCTTTTATTGAAATATCGGGTGGAAATAGAAATGCCAAAATCAATTACGAGGAAGAATTTAAAATCTTGTCGGAAAGAGAGAGCCAGGTAGCATCACGCCTGTTGCAAGGAAAAACATATAAAACAATAGCAGAAGAACTTTTTATCAGTGAGAATACAGTAAAATATTTTGTAAAAAATATTTATTCCAAATTCAATATACAAAGTCGTGGAGAGCTTATTAGAATAATATTAGGGGAAAGCGATAACTAACATACCCTATACCCTACCCGAAAAAGGTAGGTGTATTTATATGGGAACTACCCTGTTTGGGTGGTTCTTTTTTTTGTTCATTAAGCTATGGTGATACTAACAGCTATTAAAAAATAAAATAGGCATAGCTAGCCTATCATGGTTGAGATCTTCTATTGCTTTTTATCATTTATGGTATCTATTACATTTACTTTAAACATATCCCTTTGTAATGTTAGTCATGTAAAAACGTTGGCTATAGGACAAAACCGGATAAACTGTGTTGATGTATTTACTTTTAATGTCATTAAATTAAATTTAAATACAGTAACAAAGGGGGCTGAGGAGAAGGGTATAAACAATCAACAAAATCAATATTTAGGATTGGAGGTAATAAAATGGAGAGAAAAAAAATAAAAAGGTTAGTGACTAATACAGTTTTATTTATCTTGGCATTTTTGTTATCGGTGAGTGCATTAAACATTGGTACAGTAAATGCTGATACGGAAGGCGGATGGCATCTGATTGAAACAAAGTACTATAAGTCTTCGCTTGATTTTGATGATGCGGGAGAGCATAGAAGTGGCGTGATAGCAACCAGTGATGTCTTGTGGAATAAATATACCTCATCAGGTTCAGAGGGAGATATGACTTTTGGTCAGTATAGAAGGTTTGACGATGGCACGGAAATATTTCATGTAGTATATCAAGTGATTTGGAGTAAACCTCCCACATACTTGCCGGACAATCAAACAGTGGGTTTTGATATTGAATACAAAATAGTCAGCTCAAATAATTTAGGGGGAGTAGGTGTTTCAGCCAAAATTGATGCAGCAACATTAGGGCTGGGCTCATCAGCATTTAATATCAGTTTTGTATTGGATGACGGTACTTCACATATATACAAAGATACAAAGGGAATATTTAAATCTGAAAAAGTAATGCCTAAAGGCAGTCCCGGTGCCAAAAAAGCAATACAGCTATATTTAGGTAACAGCTATGGCTATGTATATATTTATGAGTGGAAAGAAGGCTCTGCACCAATAACTCCTACAACACCGGCACAGCCTACACAATTAAACATCCCATCAGGTACTATAGACATGAGAGGGATATGGGATGGTACACTAAATAGATCTACCGGTACTTTAAATGTGCAAAATCAGGATGGTAATGAATTCACCGGGGAAATGAATATTGATGGTAGTAATATTGAAAAGCTTGCAAAAGGTTCTATAGAAGGAAATGTAATAAAGTTTACAAGACAATGGGCGAGCGGAAACCTATGGCAGGACTATGTAGGCACAATAACCATGGATGCTGATGGTTATATAAAAGCTGAAGGAACCTTTACCCAAAGCGGAACAAGCACCATATATAATTGGCGGGCGACAAAGAGGGAACCTTTGACTAACTCACCTACAACTCCGGCACTTGCTGCACCTGTAGTACCGGCATCAACAGACAAAGGTGCGGAAGCCTTTGAATCGGGAGCCAGGCTTATGTGGCCTAAAGCATCAAATGTACTGGGTTATAGGCTGTATAGATCAAAAACTAAAAGCCAATTAGGAATATCAGTAACGGACTTTTATATCACAAGCACATCCTATGCTGATGTAAACGTGGAAGCCAATACTACTTACTATTACACGGTAAAACCGATACTCGCGGAAGCAAATCCCTATAAAGGCATAGAAGAAAAACTGGGAGATGTAATAGCAACCTTTGTTGTGACAACGGGAAGTGAAATATACAAACCGGGGCTCTTTAAACATTTTATAATGCTCAAGCTTGACAGTCCCCATATGAGTGTAGACGGAGTAGAACAAGAAGTAGATCCGGGAAGAGGAACATGCCCGATAATTTTGGCAGGCAGAACCATGGTACCCATAAGAGCGGTAGTAGAAGCAATGGGCGGTACAGTCGGCTGGGATCAAGGTACAAGTAAAATAACATTGGAAGCAAGAGGAAATAAAGTAGAGATGTGGCTTGGCAAGACTGATATAAAAGTAAACGGTGCAGTGAAAGAAATGGATATAGCCCCTGCAGCAAAAGACGGCAGAACTTATGTGCCTGTCAGATTTGCGGCGGAGAATCTAAACGGCAAAGTTGATTGGATAAACAGCACCAAAGAAGCAGTTATTGTATATGAAGAATAAACAAAAACCTGGAGGCCGACAATACCGTCGGCCTCACATGCAGCCATATTAAAGAACCTTCCAAAAAAATTGTGCTGCGAGATGAGGATTGGATTAGTATTTATGCAGTAAGCAGATAGGTTTTTATTGGTTAGGAGTGATATATGAAAGTTTTATGCTTAATAAAAGACAAGGCCTAATGGAAAATACTAAAATTTAATAAAAGGAGGAATTATGAAAAAAAGACTATCATTTATTATTGTATTAACTATGATACTT
>CAYXAT010000110.1:0-5395 GCA_964462065.1 uncultured Clostridiaceae bacterium
TTGAAGTTCTGCGAAGTCTTGGTGATGGGATGATAGATGCACAAAAACAAATCCTGCGCCATAGAGTTTACTTACAAAAGAATAGTTTTATGGTGTTATACCGAGAACAGAATGAAAACTCGCCACATACGGTATTAGAATGGAATGTACGTCAAATAGTTTCAATTAGTATGTGCCTTCCGGATTACGGATTCCTAACAAATAAAACGACCAGTGCCAAGCTACTTGAAAGTTTAATCTTTGTTACTTATCACGCAGCAGATCCGGCAAAAGAAATAGCTTTAGACAAATTTAATAAACGAAGAGATGAAATCGCTAAATTGGTAGGTGAACTGAGGACCGAAGATAAAAAAGATGCCCGTACAGTATTTTTCGATACTTTATTTCGTAGTATTCAACAGTTTATTTTTGCTTTAGATAAATCGACCAGTGTGGAAGAGCTGGTTGATTATCTAACAAGAGAAATCTATTTAGTTGAAAGCAGTCTAGATTTTTACTCTTCCTTGTGTTTTGAGATGTAATAGTAATAAGGAAGCATTAACAGATAAAAGAACATTTATAGCTGTTCCTATATATGTTTTGTAGAGTTGCGCCAATGTATTTTAGTAGAAAATAATAATATCTATTTATCGGAGGTTATATATAGGACTAAACCTCCGATTTTTTATTTATTCCCTCAATGGCTTGAGAAATATATTATAATACGGTTTTCGCTTTTTCAAATTTGTTTTGAATAAGTGATCTGGGTAGAAAAAGATCCGTTTGCAGCTTTAGGATAATCATGCAGGACATTACAAATCTTCTAAATCCGCCAAAGTTTACGATCTTAGCATATGTTATAGTATAATTTTAATAATAACAAGAAATGAAAAGTTTGACATATTTGAGGGGATATTGTACGATTGAGATAATACCATATAAAGGGTGGCTTTAGAATTGAGGCACAATATGTAGTGGAATTTAAAAATATGATTATAGACTTTAAAATTACTGTAAATGCAATGCTTACATTGTTTCACTAGTGCCTATGCTTATAATGCCGTCAAGGACAATTAATAATTTAAAAAGATAATTGATAACAGAACAACTTATTTAGATGATTAATGGTGCCATAATATTTTCTTATTCTTTTTTGTTATAAAATAGATTAAAAAGAGATTAAATTAATAAAGAGGCGATAAAGTGAAATCAGTTTTTAAAAATTCAATTGTTCAATTATTTATAGGCGTTGTACTAGTCGTATTGACATTTACCTTGAATCTACAAAAAATAGATTTAAGATACATGATTTCGGATAATATACCTATTAATATTACCGGAATTACTTCCACTGAAAGCGTCCAACAAATAGAGGTAAAGAATTTAGGTAATACAAAAGCAGAGAAGATAGTTATAGATATCCAAGGGGACATAAAATCTTTTAATGTAATCAAATATACTCAAGGAGATAACTATCTATCGTTTTTAGATAAGACCTCTTTGGAAATAATTTATCCAGAGTTACCGCCTTTAGGTGAATTTAAGATAATAATTAAGTCTGAAGGCAAAGGAATTAAAAAAAGTGATGTATTAGTGAAGCATAACAAAGGTTTGGGGAAAGATATTTTATATAAAAGGAGCTTTTTTGTCCAAAATAGTATGATAATCATATTTTCTTTGGTATATTTATCACTCATCACTATGGGAATTCGAGATATAAAGATTGCCAATTGGGAGTGTGAAGCAAGGTATGATAATAATATTGAATTGCTTACAAGAAAAACTCCTTTTTACATAAGCAATACTAAATGGGAATTAATCCGTAATGCTGCACTTAAACACACGATACGTGAGGATTATTTTTATCAAAATAGTGACATTGAGTCTTCAAAAATATATAAAATGATGGACTCTGTAAGCCATAATCACTTTAGCGATAAAGAGTGGGAATATATCAGAGAAGAAGCTAGTAGTATGCTTCTAGTAAAGATGGAGTACTTTATTAACACTGCTTATAGTGACGAAGGAATTTTAGACATACTTAAAATAAAAAAGCCTAGGCATTTAGTAGAAAGAAAGTGGCTAAATATACAATTAAAGGCTTATGATAGATATTTGGATTTTAAAAAGCATATGTGCTTGAATTTCATAACTACAAGTACACTCATAAAGGAGTTTGATACTATAAAACCAAGCATGATTCCAGATGAACATTGGGTTAAATATATAGAGTTTGTAAAAGAACAATATGTGCGAGTATTATTTAAGGAAATTGTCATGGATAATAATCCTATGAAATTATTAGCCGAACATCGTAAGCTTGGTTTTATAGATATATTGGATAAAGATGTGCAAGCGCATTTAGAAAGGAATGGCTATAAACAGGAATTATTGAACATGAAGAATCTGCCATTGGTTGAAGAAGCAAAAAAGATTATGGAATTTGAAAAACCAAGCTGGATTAACGATAAAGATTTTGATTCTATTATTTCTAATGCTAAGGATCTTATTGAATTGTCAGAGCTACTTAAAAAGAATAAAGAAAAAGAAAAGCAGTTGTTGGCTGAAAAGAAAGAGATTCAGATGCTGAAAGATAAAATAACTAAGCAATTGGAAATAATTAATGAAATTCTTATGGATTACCCTGCAATAGAAAGGATAGAAGAATATAATAATACCTTCGCACCAGGTAACTTTAAGAACTTAAAAAAAATTGCCTTATTGAATGCAAATTATAAAGATTAAAGTACTATATATCCTATTTTTTACTTGTTATATATCTTTAGATACATTTATTATTGTAGTAATTAGCGGTTGCTGATGAGGAGATGTAAGTATATATATACGGCTCTTTTTGTCAAGGCTATGATGTTAGGTTTTTGGAGTTTATTACTGAAGGAATAGATTGTGTGAACCGGAAAAGAGAGTTAAACAAAGAATTCGGCAGGTTTTTTTAACTTTTTAAAGAAAGACAATGAAAAATCAAAGTAGAATTATAAAACTATTAATTACTTTAATTATGATCTTTATATATTTATAATAATGATTCGTTTCCTTCAAGTATAAATGCTAATCTGAAACTGAGCCACTTTTGATGAAAACGCTCATCCGAAAGTGAGCCACTTATAAAATTCTTTGCCATAGTTTAGACTGTAGGCAGAGGTGAATGGAGTGGTAATTACAGTGAATGATTATAAGAAAATTCGTCAAATGTATCTATCCGGCATGAGTCAGCGACAGATTGCAAAAGAACTACATATTTCCCGAAATACTGTGGCTAAATACTGCGAAGGCAATTCGGTTCCGTGGGATCGCAAAGTACCCGAACGAGAGACAACCATCCTTACACATGAGGTAATTAAGTTTATTCAGGATTGCCTTGACGAAGATAAACAAGAGAATCTAAAGAAGCAGTCTCACACAGCTAAACGAATCTATGACCGGTTAGTTACTGAAACAAACTTTACTGGAGGAGAATCTACTGTGAGGCGTAAAGTCAAGGGGCTAAAGGGTTTTTCACCAAAGGTTTTCATTCCGCTTGAGTTTTCTCCAGGAGAAGCGATGCAAGTCGATTGGGGTGAAGCAACAGTTTATCTCTGTGATAAAAAAATTACTATTAATTTGTTTTGTGCCAGGCTATGTTCAAGCTGTGCACCAATTGTCTTCGCTTATCGACGACAAAACGAGGAAAGCTTCTTAGAGGCATTTGTTAGAACCTTTAGTTTTTTCGGTGGGGTCCCCGAGAAAGTGATCTTTGATAATGCTAAAATAGCTGTAAAAGAAGGCTTTGGAATAAACGCAAAAAAACAAGCCGGTTATACAGCCTTGTCTGCTCATTATGGTTTTAATGCATTATTCTGCAATCCTTCAGAAGGTCACGAAAAAGGGCTTGTTGAGGGTCTTGTGGGCTGGATGAGGAGAAACATATTCGTTCCTGTTCCAAGGATTAACTGCCTTGAAGAACTAAATGAACTACTTAAACAGCGCTGTCTAGAATACCTCAAGCACCAAATTAGAGGAAAATTAGCGTCTGTGGGTGAAATGCTTGAAGCCGATAAAGATGCCCTTAGACCTTTGCCAGGTTATGCATTTGAAACAGCAAAATGCTCTAACGTTAGAGTTAATGCATGCTCCACTGTGCGTTTTGATACAAATGATTACTCCGTGCCCATATCCTATTGTGGTGCTTATATCAGCATTAAAGGATATGCGGGAAACGTTGAGATTTACAGTGAGGGACAGCTTATTGCGAAACATGAAAGATGCTTTAAACGCCACAAATCCATTTACAAATTAGAACATTATTTGCCCATTCTTGAACAGCGCGGCAGAGCCATATTTAATGCTGCACCAGTACGACAGAGTTTACCTCAAGAATTTTTGGATTGGCTTCAACTAAATGCATCCGACCACAAAGAACTCATGCAGCTTTTATGGGGTTGCGTCGATTACGGATGGGAAAATGTCTGGAAAAGCAAACAACATGTGATCCAATCCTCTGTTATTCACGACATTGTTACTATTGCACCAATTAACTTGGGCCAGTATGACTCACTTACTGGGCGAAATGTAGGTGCATAACATGTTGAAAAATACTTTAGAAGACCAAATTCGCCTTTATGCAAAACAATTAAAGATTCCGACATTCGGGGACTACAATGAACTTCTAAGACGTATAAAATCGGATTCTAAATTTGAAGATTTGTTGCTTGAGCTGATGAAAACTGAAAGCCTTCAACGACAAGAGAACCAAAATCATCGACGGTTAAGGGCAGCAGGCTTTCCTTACCACAAAACCCTTGATGAAATGGATCTAAGCCGTTATGACGGAACAATTACTTATGTTTTTCTTAAGGAGCTTGCGAGCTGCAAATTTATTGATGACAAGAAAAACATTGTGATGATTGGAAATCCCGGTCGAGGGAAAACTCATTTGTATATTGCTTTGGGCTTACAAGCATGTTCACAAGGTTTTAATGTATTGTTTAAAAATGCTGCTGCACTTTCCACAGAGCTTTCTGAAGCAAGAGATAACTACACTTTAGGTCGGTTGGAAAAGCGAATACAAAAGGCTGACTTGCTCATTCTTGACGAACTAAGCTACATTAGCTTCAACCGTCACCAGTCAGAATTACTATTCAAGGTAGTATCTGAACGCAGTGAGAGAGGTAGTGTAATTGTGTCAACCAACCTTCCTTTCTCCCAGTGGACAGAGCTCTTTGAAAACACTGCAATGGTTGCTGCTCTCGTAGACCGTCTAACTTTTAAATCTTATGTCTTAGACATGAATGGAGACTCTTACAGATTGGAGCAAACATTGAAGAATTAGCAATGCTTAGGTGGCTCACTTTCGAGCGAGCGTAAGGTGGCTCAAATTCAAATGAGCGGGTGGCTCAGTTTCTGGTTGACAAACACA
>CAYXAT010000111.1:0-1253 GCA_964462065.1 uncultured Clostridiaceae bacterium
CTTATTTGTATCAGATTTGTGCCCATCTTTTGTATGGAATCCGTTATGCTTTTTGTACTGCCCTGCGCAAATGCTACTGCAGATATTACCGATGCTACTCCGATTATCACTCCCAGCATAGTCAGAAATGACCTGCCTTTATTGCTTTTTATGCTTTTAACAGCCATCTTATATGCCTGAAAAAATCCCATCATATCACCTGCCTGTCATCAACTATTTCGCCGTCATTTATCTTTACAATCCTGTTTGAATTCCTAGCAATATCGTTATCATGGGTTATGAGCACTATGGTATTGCCCTTATCATGCATTTCTTTTAAAAGACTGATTATTTCATTACCTGATTTTGTATCTAAATTACCTGTGGGCTCATCGGCAAAAATAATTGGCGGATTGTTTATGAGGGCCCTCGCAATAGCAACTCTTTGCTGCTGTCCTCCGGATAGCTCATTGGGTTTATGCTCCGCTCTGTCGCCCAAACCCACCAGTTGCAAGGCATTTTCTACCCTTGTATGTCTTTCCTTGACACGGATTCCCTGATATATGAGGGGTAATTCCACGTTTTCAAAGGCCGTCAATTTTTGAACCAGATTAAAGCCCTGAAAAACAAAGCCTATCTTTTGGCTCCTTATCTCTGCCAGTTCGTCATCATTTAAACTGCTTACTTCCACCCCATCAAGCATATAGGTTCCTGATGTGGGTATGTCAAGGCATCCCATCATATTCATGAGCGTCGACTTCCCTGAGCCGGAGGGACCGACAATAGCTAAAAATTCATTTTTTCCTATTGTCAGATTTATATTTTTAAGAGCCGCTATTTCTAAATTACTGATTTCATATATTTTGTACATATCTTTTATCTGTATCATAGAAGCCCTACCTCCTTGGCTGCGCAGTGTTCATGCGCATGGGCATCCCGCCGCCGTTAAAAAAGTTTCTTTCCTGCGTATTAGTTGTTGTGGAGTTTCTGCTTAGTTGGGGAAGGATTATTATGTCCCGTTCTTTCAAACCACTTAAAATTTCTATATTATCATCATTATTAATACCTGTTTCCACATTTCTTATTACCGCTCCATCATAATACCCGCCTTGAACTCTGTTAACAGGGGCGGTATTCTGCTCTTCCCGGCTTTCTCTTTTTACTTGTTGGTTTTCTTCAGATGTAACGGTATCAATATTCTGCCTGCCTTCGGTATTTTGTCTGTCCTCGGTAGATTGTCTGCCCTCGATAGATTGTCTACCTTCGGGAATTTG
>CAYXAT010000111.1:1353-5306 GCA_964462065.1 uncultured Clostridiaceae bacterium
TTGTCTACCTTCGGGAATTTGTCTGCCTTCGATATTTTGCCCGGGGCTTTGCTTATCGTCTTGCCTGAAATCCGCGACGCTTTTTTCATTTTGGCTTTGCCTGCTTCTTTCAAAACTTTGTCTGTTGACGTTAGAAGTGATTTCGCTATTATCCCTATCTAAAACATAGACTATATTTGTATTTCCTCTTTTTTGCACTGCTTCTATAGGCAAATATAGGGCATCTCTTTTCTCGTTTACGGTTATTTCCCCGTTCACATTCATACCGACCTTAAGACGGCTGTCAACTTCGTTCAACTTCACCTTGACAGGATACACCGCCACTCCGCTGTTTGAGGTTCCTTCTGAAGCTATATGAGAAACAGTACCTGTGAGAGGCTTTAGTGTTGTCTCCGGCAATGCATCCACTGTCACACTAACCGGCTGGCCTTCAGCTATCTTGGCGATATCCAATTCGTCTATTGAAATCTGAAATTCCATCAAATTGTAATTAACTACTTTAAATACCGTTTGCCCCTGTTTTATTGTTTTTCCTTCCTTAATATCCTCCAGAGCCAAAGTTCCGTCTATGGATGAGTATACTATATACTTGGAAAGCTTATCCGATAAGTATTCCAATTGGATATTCATCTCCTCCAAACTCAGTCTGTTTGTTTCCAAATCTATAGCCTTGTCATCATCATTTTTTATTTTTGCAAGGATATCTCCTTTATTGACATATTGCCCCTTAATGGATTGAAAATCTGCGACAACCCCGGCAATATCTGATTTTACAGTCACTGTATCGGAATAAGATAATTTGGCGGCTTCATGACTTTTTAAAGTCATCCCATCAACTGTGATTTCAGCGCTCCCCATCATTGTATCATCAATATTTCCGGAATTTTTAAATGTAAATTCAATATTATAAAGCTGTTCTTGAGAGCCGTTATCCGGGGATGAGCTTATATAGGTAACATTCCCACTATATCGATATACCTCACCCAGTACACTATCGAAGACGAATATATTAGCTCTTTGATCAATTTCAATTTTGTCTTTATATGAATTTTTAAACGGAAGCACTAATTTAATTAAGCTTTTATCTGTTATTGTTATTAAAGCGCTGTTTTGAGTTATGTTATCCCCATCTTTTATCTTGATATCCGTGACTTCACCCGATATAGGTGCCGTTATCTCACTGTCTTTCATTGATTCCAATAACTTGCTCCTTGTCAATTCAGTCTTTGCAATGTTGTTTTGCAACTTCCTGATGTCTAACAGTGCCTCACCGTCATCAATCTCCATTATAGGTTCTCCCGCTTTTACCCAATCCCCGTCTTTAAAAAATATTTTCTTTATTGCACCTTCCACGTCAGAAGTTACGGTAAGTGTACTTGCTGATGCCAATGTTCCTGAACCGCTGATGATTACTTTTAAGTCGCCTCGTTTAACCTCAGCCGTTTGGCGTATCACTTCACCTTGAGACCGGCTACTTTTTTTCGTATAATAATATGTAACTGTTAGTGCAATGCAAATTGCCAATAAGAGAGCCATAGTTTTCACAATTCTTTTTTTAACTCTCTTGTCTTTTGAATGCTTGATATTTTTAACTAAATCCATTTTTTTACCCCCTGATGTATTAACTTTTTAACATCTTATTTAATAATATTTTATAAATCTTAAAATTACCTTAAGGTTTTGTTAAGTATTATGGTATAAAATATAATTAATAACTTTTATTTAATAGGTTTGGTGATTTCATAATATTAAATCCGAGGTGTTTGTAATGAAACTATTGCTTATTGAAGATGAGGTATCACTTTCTGATGCCCTTGCTTATATGCTCAGGAAAAACGGTTATTTAGTGGATACGGCGTATGACGGCATCAGCGGTGAAGAGATGGCGGAGACCGATGCCTATGACTTGCTGATTGTTGACAGAATGCTCCCGAAAAAAGAAGGCGTGGAAATAATAAGGGCATTAAGAAATAAAGGCATTAAAACACCTACGCTCATCCTTACGGCAAGAGATTCAATAAATGACAGAGTTGAAGGATTGGATGCGGGTGCCGATGATTACCTTATAAAACCCTTTTCCACTCAAGAACTGTTGGCGAGAATCAGAGCCCTGTCGAGAAGATATTTGGATAACAGTGACGGCGAAAGTCTGACTGCAGGGAGTGCCTTTTTTAAACCCTTACATAAAGAAATAATTATCGGTGAAGAGGTTATAAAACTGACGCTGAAAGAAACTCAGCTCTTGGAAATGTTATTTAGAAATAAAATGAATGTCCTTACAAGGGATCAAATAATAAACAAGGTTTGGGGACTTGATTCGGATGTGGAGATGAATATCGTTGAAATATACATTCATAACCTCAGGAAAAAACTTGTTCCTCGAAAATGCCATTTTATAATAGAAACTGTCAGAGGCATAGGCTATACTCTCAAGGAGGTAAACAATGTTTAAAAGACTCAGGCTGAAACTTACCATGATAAATATACTAATTACAGGGCTTATATTAGGATTCGTATTTTTAAGCATCTATTTGCTTATGAACAATGCCTTGATGTCGGATGCGGACAGGGCAATGAATTTCATCTCAATGCAAGGTATTGTAAATGAGAGATTTAATCCGCATATTGCCAGAAGAACGGCACAAAACAGCTTCTTTATAATCTTCGATTCACAGGGAAATGCTGCCTTCAAATCCCAGTCTTTATCAATAGAAGATGAAGAGGTAGACTCATTAATAGGGAAAGTGCAGAAATTAAAAAGTGAAAAAGGTGATATTAAGGTGACGGGGGAAACATACCGGTATAAGAAATTCAGTCTAATAAACGGTGAATTTCTTACTGTTGTCTTTCTTAATATTCAAAAGGAAAAAGATTTCTTGGCTCATCTCGCCATGATATTTATTATCATAGGCCTGGCAAGTTTACTTTTGATCTTTTTCGGAAGCCTGTTTTTAGCTGACAAGGCCCTTATACCCATAAAAGATGCCTGGGAAAAACAAAAAAAGTTTATAGCGGATGCTTCCCATGAGCTGAGAACACCGCTATCCTCAATTCAGACAAATTTAGAGGTACTATCCGACAATTTCGGAAAAAGTATAGAAGACCGTGAAAAATGGCTAAATAATATCCAATCAGAAAACAAAAGAATGATACGTCTGGTGGACGATTTGTTAGTACTTGCAAGGGCGGACTCCCATCAAGAGTATATGAACAGGGCTTTATTTAAATTAGACGAAGCTGTGAAGGAAGCAATCGACCCCCTTTCCCCCATGGCGGCTAAGAAAGAAATTGATATACGTACAAGCATAGAAAAGAGCATCAATTTTATAGGTGACGAATCCCGTATAAAACAGCTTATTGTGATACTGCTTGATAATGCAATAAAATACAGTGTCCAAAACGGCTTGATTGAAGTTAAATTAGAAGACATCCAAAGCAATGCTATAATTTCCGTAAAAGATACGGGAGAAAGAATTTCTGATGAAGACAAATTAAAGATTTTTGAAAGATTTTACAGAGTGGATAAAGCAAGATCCCGGGAAAGCGGAGGTTCAGGCCTGGGGCTTTCCATCGCAAAATGGATTGTTACAGAACACGACGGGACCATAGATGTATACGACGATGACGTAAAAGGAACAGTATTTAAAGTTACACTGCCAAAACACCGCAATAATACCCGCAAGAAAAATCACTGAATTAAAACAAAATATAAACCGGCCAAGCTTACCTTTAAAACTTAGCCGGTTATAAAACAGACTCTAATTCAACATTTGTACTTGAATCTACCAAACCTAACCAATCACATTCCTTTCGAAATCGGGATATTCACCTATAATTCGGACAAACCCTAAACCAATGTTACTAACCTTACAAATCACCTGATAAACGGATATACTAACCTAAACTACCTGATATACCATTGACTGAACTAACGTTAGTTGAATTAGAGTCTG
>CAYXAT010000112.1:0-5270 GCA_964462065.1 uncultured Clostridiaceae bacterium
TAAGGTGGCTCAAATTCAAATGAGCGGGTGGCTCAGTTTCTGGTTGACAAACACATTCAAGAGATAGATACAAGCTATTAATTTTATTTCACTTGATTTAAAGGTAATATTACATATAAAATTTTGGAAATGGAATTAAAATGATACCCAGATATTGCAGACACCTGAATTACTCATAAAACAACTGAATAAGTTATATAATCCATTTATAGAATATTTAAAAGATTGTCATAAAGTGAATAACGAATGCCTGATGGAGGATAAAAGTGGACTAGCAGTTATGTAAAAAGCCAGGGTAAACCGGTAAGGTAATTAATGTTTATTTATTTTATGATGGTATAAATGAAATATATTTTATTAGGAGGGATTTGCAATATGACAATTGTTAAAAAGCGCATATATTCCATGAGTCATTTTAATAACATGAGTAATGGCGATAAAATAATAATTGGGATAAATAACGCAGAAAGATTTCAAACAAAATGTATTGCCCTAGGTTTTCCTAAAGGAACCCTTAGTGGTACAAAAATCTTACCTAACATTATCAATCCGGCAACAAAACGAAACGCTGAACCTTTTTCAATTCCAGATAAATCAAAACCAATGGAAACCGCCTATCGGACACAATGGTGGACACGGCACGAATGGGCGGGGAGAGGTGAAACGCGGGAAGTAACAGATTTTGTAGATATTCCTTATAAACGTTATCCTCGGATAGAGTTTTCTCCATTTAGTATTGAGTTAATATATGATGAAACAAAGAACAGTGTAAAAATTTTCACAGACACGCTTATTTTTCATATAAAAACTATGACCTCATTAAAAATACTGTCAATATCTTTTTAACTACATTTGGTGAATGTGAAATACTTAGCGAGAATTTTGAGGATTGGACATCTAATAACATCATTAGGTTGAATTGGGACGTTCTACCACCAGGTGAATATCCGTGGGACAAAATGCAAAATGATATTAAAGAAATATCGCAAGAAACTTCCAAGACAAACCAAAAAATTACTATGGATAAATGCGAATATATCAACAGCTTTCATCCTGATTTTAGAGCCTATGGCCGTTTAGGTTTTCGAGGATATATAATATTTGGCTTTAAGTCTTTAAATTGCTATGTATTAGAAAGTATATATCCAAATAACGCAACTTACATTTTTAATGAGGAATGGGAAGCATTATCAAAACTTACAAAGGCAGAGATATTAAAAGGGAATCTTCATAACGCAAGGTTTATACATCGCGAAAAATGGAAACAGAACTTGAGAAAAGTATTACAAGCTGTAAATTAAAAAAATTAGAGCGCGATAGCTAATAATGGTTGCCGTGTAACTTTGTTTTTCGGTAGGCTTTATACATTTTATTTTCATGAAAATACTTGTTTGTCTACAATGGCATTTAAGTGGAACTTATTGGATTATAGGGCTATCATGATGAGTATTAATATAAATTATATAAGGAGGGAAGAAAATTTGATTAACATTTTTCTACCTGCTGATGATATTTGTATTCAAGCAGAAGAACACATGCTAATACCAAAAGATAAAAGTGGGATATATAAGATATACAATAAAAATAATGAAGTAATGTATATAGGTAAAGCTGCTTCTTTGAGACAAAGGATCTGCCAGCACATGTCAAGTAGCTCTAATTCTTATGATATAAATCATAACTTTTATACTATACGATGTATATATGTAGATGATCCCTTTGAGAGGGAAATATTTGAAACATTTTTGATAAATACTATGAAACCTCCATTAAATTGGGATAAAGTATTTACTTATAAGAGTCAAAGATATAGTGAGAAATTTAGACATCCTGAGATAGTTAGGGAAGAAAAAATTGAAGAAGAAATTGAGAACAAAAGGCTAAAAGAAAAAATGAAGAATAGATGCATCTAATTGTTCTTGGTGTAATGGGGCGTGTGATATAATAACTTGTTTTATAAATGTTTAACAAAGAATTATTTTGAAAACGAGAAAAATAGAAAAAAAGAAATTGAATCTAAATCAATAATTTTTATTGAAATGGACTTATGATATTGGTCAAAGAAAGCTTTTCACTGGACCCATTTGCCGAAGCCCTTTATGTGTTTTGTAATAGAAAACGGCTTAAGATATTGGAATGGGACGGAAATGGATTTTGGCTTTACTTTAAAAGACTGGAAAGGGGACATTTCCGCTGGCCGTCAAAAGGAGAAACCGATACCATAATCATTGAATCAGAAGAATTATCTTTTTTAATAGGGGGTGCGAACTTAGAAAAGAAACTAAAAAGAACAGAGGTTTGGGTCCGATGCCAGGCACGTCACTTAGTCAGTTATTGATTGAATATTACGTTTAATCAGGACACCTTAAGCGGTCAAATTGTACTGCATAGCTGCTAAAACTAGACATTTACTGAATTAACAGATGAACAGTATGGTTAACTATATAAAAAATGATACTTGGGGGAGGGGTGATTAAAGCATAGCTTCAATAATATTGTTAGGTGAAGAAAATAAAAAACAAGTATATATCTAGCAATTATGTAAATTGAATGAAATAAGAAAAAATATAGATTTAGTGACGGGAGGATTAATAGATGAATGATTTTCAAAGAGGCTCTGAATGGAGGAGATGGGATTTACATATCCATACACCTTTCACAAGGAAAAATGATTGCTTTACTTGCTGTACTGATTTTTCAAAACCAGAAGAAGTAAAGATAAGCGAGAAGTGGGATAACTTTTTCAAGTCAATATTGGACTATATAGGAAATATGGATGATCCGTTGAAAGCCATATATGCCATAGGAATAACAGATTATTTCTCAATAGAGAATTATAAAAAGGTTATTGCAAATAACGATATTTCATCAAAGATACCGCTTATACTTCCAAACATTGAGTTAAGAATACTTCCTGCAGCAACAGAAACCCCTATAAACATCCATGTGATTTTTGACTCTGCGTTATCAACATATATAATAGAAGATAAGTTTTTATCATGTTTGAAATTTAGGTATAACAACATACCATACTCTGCTACAAAAAACAGTTTGATTCAATTAGGTAGGATAATAGATCATACTATTACAGATGATTTTTGCGCGGAGAAAAAAGCATTAGAGCAATACGTTGTCAATCTCAGCGATTTGCAAGACCTGTTTAACAATAACAAAGAGCTAAGAGAAAAGGCACTTATTGTCATATCAAACAAATCGACAGACGGAGCATCTGGTGTTGGAAATCCTTCAACTAATACAGACTCTTCTGATCTAACTGCTTTGAGAGAGGAGATTTATAAATTTGCGGATGCAATATTCTCTGCGAATCCCAATGATATAGAATATTTCATTGGCAAAAAAAATGGTGTATCACCAGATGATGTAAAGAAAAAATGCGGAAAGTTAATGTGTTGTATTCACGGCTCTGATGCACATCAGAATGACAAATTATTCGAGCCGGACAATCAACGCTATTGCTGGATAAAATCTGACCCAACATTCAACGGTTTAAAACAAATTATTTACGAACCTGAAGACCGAGTTTGCATATCGGATTCAAAACCACAAACAAAGTCTCCGTATCAAGTAATTGAAAGTATAACAATTACGGATAGTGATTTTCAAACCGAGCCGATTGTTTTCAACGATAAGCTGAACTGTATAATCGGCGGAAAATCTACGGGTAAATCTATTCTTTTACACAACCTTGCTTGCGCTATTGCACCGAAACAAGTGAAAGAAAAGTGCGAAGTAAGCATGGCAAAAGGGAAAAGTGATAAAAGTACCAAACCTATTACTCTTGAAATTGATACATCAAAACTTAACGTTAGGTGGGCTGATGGTGAAAGTACTAACGGGCAGACTATCGTATATATACCACAAACTTATCTAAACAGGCTTGCTGACTCAGTGGAGGAAACCACGGAAATTGATAAAATAATTGAGAAGGTGTTACTCGATAGAATTGATAGCAACGGAATTCAACTTAGTGTTAAAAAAGATGAATTGTTTTCTATTGTCGACTTGAGCAAATCTTTAAACACTAATAAAATCCTCGAAATCATTAGAATACGCTGTCGAATCAAGGATCTAGCAAACCAAATTACTGAGCTCGGAGGGAAAAAACCTGTAGAACAGGAGTTAAGCAAACTTCGCCAAGAAAGAGATGCTTTATCAAAAGAATTAAATATAAAGGAAGATGACATTAAGAAATACGATGGTGCCGTTGCTAACATTGAAGTTCAAAAGAAGTTGATTGACCAGTTTGGTAAAGAAATCGAAAAAGTCGAGAATACTATAATTATAGCCCAAGAAAGCGAACATTTTGCGGAGTGTTCAGAAGAAACAAAACTGGTAATAAAAACGCTTGTTGACAGTATTATCACAAGTGCAAACGAGTCTTGGAATAATCAAAAATCAAATATTATTTTGCAATTGAAAAAGAAATTAGCTGAAGGCAATAAATCTTATTACGATTCCGCTTTAATAAGAGATGGGCTTAAAGAGACTATTGAAAGTAGCAACCGCGTTAAGGAACTTGCTGAAAGAATAACTAAAGAAGATAATAAATTAAAAAAAATTAGGGAAAAGGAAAAAGAAAAATCTGAAGAACGGGTAAAGATTGATGCACTTATAGCTGAAGTGGCAGACTCATACATTTCTCTTCGTTTGGCTTATGAGGCTTTTGCCACTTACATAAAAGAAAATATAGCAAACGACGATTCTGGATTACAATATGATGTGCAGATCCTGTTTAGACAAAATGACTTTCTTGCAAAATGGTCTGAATTATATCGTGCTGCTTCGCCACAAAATCGCTCAGTTATAAATGTAGATGATTTTACCGCCGAAAAATACACCAAAGAATTGTTATCCACAATAATTAAAAAGGCGCTTAATGATGAATTGGCAACACTTAAAGCCGGCGCGGAACCTGAGCATGCATTGCGAAACATTTTAGATGACTGGTATAATATAAAATATATTGTAAAAATGGGTAATGATTCGATTGATGTAATGTCGCCGGGCAAAAAAGCGCTTGTTTTGTTAAAGTTGTTAATAGACTTGGCAGACAGTGAGTGTCCAATTTTAATTGACCAACCAGAGGATGATCTCGATAATCGTTCTATTTTTGAGCAGCTCATACCATTTATCAAGAGCAAAAAGGTTAATCGCCAGATTATAGTTGTTACGCACAATGCAAATATCGTTGTTGGAGCAGATGCCGAAGAAATCATTGTTGCTAATCAAGATGGAATAGATTCTGAGAA
>CAYXAT010000113.1:0-3160 GCA_964462065.1 uncultured Clostridiaceae bacterium
GTGAATGCTATAGGCAAAAATACCACTATCGTTGTTATAGTGGATGCAAGAATTGCTCTCCCCACTTCCTCAGTTCCGGATGATGCTGCTTCTTTAAAACTATAGCCCTCACTTCTATATCTGTATATATTCTCCAATACCACAATAGCATTATCCACTAACATCCCTACCCCCAAAGCAAGACCGCCCAAGGATACGATATTTATGGATATCCTCGCAAAAAATAATAACACAAACGTGGCGATAATAGATATCGGTATTGCCGTGGCAATAATTAATGTAGTGCGCATATTTTTGAGGAATACAAATAAAATGAATACAGCGAGTAATCCTCCTATTACTGCATTGCTCGTGACACTACTTATAGCTTTTTCTACAAAATCTCCTTGATCAAAAACTATGTCAATATTTAAATCGGGATTTTCCATCCCAATTTTATTTAATTCACTTTTTACAGCTCTTGTGACATTTACAGTATTGGCATTTGTTTGCTTTTGAAGATTCAGACTGATACTGCTCTTGCCATTTGTTCTGCTATATGAATCTATGGGCTTATTGGTATCTAATACCTCTGCTATATCCCGTATGTATAATACGATACCGGTAGGTAATGTGACAGGTATATTTTTTATCTGTTCAATATTTTTAAACTCACCGGTGCTTCTAACTAATAACTTTTTATCCGCATGCTCAATTGTACCCCCGGGCAAATTCAGGTTTTCAGCCTGTAACACAGACATAATGTGGTTCAAAGTTATCCCGTAATTAGCAGCCTTTTCAGGGTCTACATTCACTTGTATTTCCTGAGTCCGACCTCCTGCAATTCCAACAGAAGCAACGCCTTCAAGCCTTTCTAACCTCGGCTTAACATATTCATCGGTATAACGTTTAAGAAATATTTCATCGTGATTATCGGTTAGGCTGATATTCATTATAGGCATCATGTTAGGATCTAATTTCATTACCATCGGATTTGTTATATCATCGGGCAAATAGCCCTTTATCATATCCACCTTTTCCCGCATTTGCAAAGTTGCAAAATTCATATCGGTACCGGAATTGAACTCGGCAATGACTATCGAATTTCCTTCACTGGAAATAGACTGAATAGATTTTATATTGTTTACCGTAGCAATAGAATTCTCTATAGGTTTTGTCACAATATTTTCAATTTCCTGGGGGGCAACACCGGCATAACCTGTTGAAACTATGGCGATGGGCAGGTTAATATCAGGCATCAAGTCTACAGGAATCTTAGACAGGGAAACTCCACCCAACACTAAAACTATTAAGACACACATTAAAACGGCTACCGGCCTTTTTATTGATATTTCATGTAATCTCATCTTTGCACCTCTATTTGTTATGAATAACTATCGTTGAACCATCTTTTAAGAAATCCTGCCCTTTTGTCACAATTACATCATCAACTGCCAGACCTTCGACTATTTGGATTTCATTATCATTAAATATGCCAACGGCAACTTCAGTCTTTATGGCTTTATTGTCACGAGTAACAAAAACATATTTTTTATCTTCATCGTTTATAACAGAAGCTAATGGCACGATTAAACAGTTTTCCGCCTTTTCGATAATGAATTTAACTTCGGCAAACATTCCGCCTTTTATAGTGCTTGGTGGATTATCCAAGATAACCTTTACTAAATAGGTTTGCCTTTGTATATCTGCAGAAGGGGCGACAGCTGTAACAGTGCCTGATATGGCTTCTTCTGAAAGAGAATTTATATAAATCTTTGCTTTATCCCCTGTTTGAATTTTGCTTATGGCGCTTTCGCTTACGTCTATTTCAATCGTATATGATGAATCATCTACAATTACATATGCTACGGTTGCATTGCTTATAAATTCCCCCGCCTTTAAATTTATACCTGATATAACTCCGTCAATAGGTGACTTCACATCCATATTATTTAAAGCATTTAGAGCGATATTATAAGCGGCTTTTGATTGTTCTAACTGAGCTTTTGCCAATTCAATATTTTCTAAGGAGCTTTTCCCTTCCAATAATTCATAGTTAGCCTTTGCACTTTCATACTGTTCTTTAACAAGTTTGAGTTGAGATTCCGCCCTGTCATAGTTGAATTTTGATTCTGCACCGGCTTCATATAAAACTTTTACGTTCGCAAGATTTACCTTAGCATCATTATAATTGATTTCAGCCAAAGATAAGGCGGTTTTTAATTGTATCATTTGTTGCTCATATGTACTTCCCGATATTTTCTTTAAATTAATTTCTCCCAATTCAACTGCCACGGCTGCCTGACTAAGTTGAAGTGATGCATCTGTTTTATCCAGTTGAAATAATACCTGATCTGTTTTTACTTTTTGGCCTATATCAAAATTTATCTTTATAACCTTACCGGGTTGCTTCGGTGTAATCATTATCTCTTGTATTGGCTTTATCCTGCCGCTATAGTTCACCGTAGTTTCAATATTACCTGTTATAACCTTATCGGCTTCTACTGTTATTGGCTTGTCTTCTATTTCATTAAGAACACCTTTGGATGCCTGAGGATTACAACCTGCTACTGATACTATAGCAAAAAACAGCAATCCTATTAAAAGTCTATTTTTTTCTCTCATCTCATCTGTCCTCCAAATCTGTTTACAAATTTAAACCAGCGCTTATTTCTATGAATTTAAAATTTTTGTAATTACACTTTTCACTACATTGCTAAAATAAAGTACTTCTTCTTTGTTCATACCTTCAAGATAATGATTAAAAATCTTTTTGCGGTTCAAATCTATTTTCTTTAAAAAATCTTCCCCGATCCTATTTACTTTTATTATAACCTGCCGTCTATCCTTTTTGTTTCTTCTTCTTTCAACAAAATCAAATTCGCATAATCTGTCTACTAAGCTCGTTACTGCACCCAATGTAACCCCAAGATAATTAGCAATATCCGTTGCCTTACATTCACCTTTAGTCCTTATATAATATAACATGTATAATTGGGTGCTTGTAATAGGTATTCCCACGCCGTCTGTGACCTCGTTAAAAATCTTTTTAGATAATTCATATGTAATCTTATCTAACTCTTTTAAATCACATTCTATTTCCATTTGTTCACCCTCTATACTATTTAATGATTAAACTATTTAATAGTTTAATATAATGTCTTGAATTGGTCAATAAAGA
>CAYXAT010000113.1:3260-5235 GCA_964462065.1 uncultured Clostridiaceae bacterium
TCCGGAATCATGCTGCCAATGAGCTCCATCAATCTTTCCTTCACGGTCAAGGCAGCCTTTGTTGAAATCTGTTGACTGATTATACTTGATATAAGAGAAGAAAATATATCTTCATCTAATTTCCTTTTAACCATACCGATTCTATCTATTTCTTTACCCAAAACGGGATCTCTTTCTTTTAGATAATTTATTTCCTTGTTTGTATATTCAAAATATCTCAATATAAGAACCCCCATTTGTATGTTTCTTTCAAATCAAACATTGTTTCTATTAGCTTCTATTATTATTTCTTTAACCATTTTCCTAAGAGTGTTTTTAAAAAAGTCTTTAGATTTCAAATTGCTGAATATAAAAAAATACAGCCGTAACCAAGACTTCAAACCCTATATTTTTAAAGAAACTCCATCACGTTGGTTAGCTATACAAAAAAAGACCGTTTAATATTAACCTTTCCGTGCTAGTTTAGGACTTATAAGTTTAATAACTTTTCATAAATAGCATTGAATATAATATTACATTTTTCTAACACTTCTTTTGGCGCTTTTTCTATTAATCCATATTGTCTTATACTCAAATCTAAAACCTTAATTTGATCCATCAATATATCACCTTTTGTCTTAATATTATATTTATCTAAGTTTACTCGGGTAAAGTAGGTACTTGTTGAATTAGTTATTGGCACAACCGTTACTAAGCCATTCAACTCTTTTTGAGTAACTGGATCAGAAATTACAAGTCCCGGTCTATACCCCTTTTGCTCATGTCCTTCTGAAGGGGAAAAGTTAATCTTTATTATATCTCCGAATTCTAAGTTATTATAATTTTCTTTATCCATTTTAGTCATGTCTATTACCACTCTTCTTTTCCAATCGGACTTCCCCAATCAATTTCAGTTTTAGGATTTATCTTTTCACCATTAGATTGTTCAGCCAGGAGCTCAAATTTTGTTTTATTCTGTTTCTTAATTAATAATATTTTATTTCCTTCAACATTCAAGTCAAAGCTGATATTTTCTAAATTAGTGCTATCAACTTTCAGCTCATCCAATACTTTCTTTGGTATACGTATAGCCGCACTGTTACCCCATTTAACTAAATTAATATCCATTAAAATCACCTCTATTCAATTGCTTATCGTTTAACTTTAGTATATACATGTATATACGCTATGTCAATTGCAGGTGAGTAAAATAATTTATTGTATCACTAAAATTTAAAAAACCGTTTAGGGATGATTAATCCCGACGGTTTAAAGGTACAAAAGCAAACTTTAAAATTTTCATTACCTTAAAGCTTTTTTTAATAATTCTTTTATTTGTAAATATCTCCTCTTGTATCAATCTTTATCACTTGAATAGTATCCTCATTCAAATAAGAATATATTATTCTATACTTCCCTATTCTTAGTCTATATAGAATTAATACTTTGTTTCCTTCAAGCCTTTTAATATCCCCTAAAGGGACTTGTTCTATAGCCTTAATAATTTTTAGGGCAAGTTTTCTCTCATATGTTTCAAGGGTTTTCTTAGATGACTTAGAATAAATTATCCTACTCATGCTTTTTAGCCTCTATTATCTTCTTAACCTCATCGGACTCATACCATTCACTTTCTTCAAGAATATTAATAATTCCCTCTTCATCTTCTGCTTCTAATAATAATGTCGGTTCTTCCTCTTTTTTTATAAAGTTAATATAGCTCAATACTTTGCCCAACTTTTCTTCCGGCAAGCTATTGATTAAGTCTTGAATTACTTTTCTTGGTATAGCCATTTTTAACACCTCCATTAAACTGATTATAGGTGTAGTCAGTTATTCTTATTATATGTAAACCCTCAATGGTCATGTGCCACTTAAGACTTCTTCTTATATTTATTGTATCACTAATAGTATAAAAAAACACCAGACTTTTGCCCGGTGTTCTTTCCTTTATCTCTTGCTGAATTGCGATGCTTTTCTTGCTTTTTTGAGGCCGTAT
>CAYXAT010000114.1:0-2643 GCA_964462065.1 uncultured Clostridiaceae bacterium
AAATTATGCGAGGAGTGAAGAAATGAGATTTAAAAGGTTGTTTTTAATGTTGCTGTTTATTGCTATTATGTTCACTACTGTTAATGCCGAACTGAAAACATCATATAGCTTTGATGAAGCTATGAAGATTGCTTTAAAAAATTCATATGAATATAAGGCAAAGGATAAGTCTATAGATAAAGCATATAAAGCCTATGAAGCTGCAGAAGGCTTAGCACCGAAGGAAATAAAGGTTACAAACACAATGGAAAAGTTTATATCAGAACAGGTTGAACCCGCAATTAAAGCCGAAAAAGCCTATCATTCATATCGCCAGGCAGTTCTGGATAAAGTTAATATGAAGGGAGATTTGGAGATAAGCCTAAGAAGCTTGATTATTGATATTGAAAATGCCAAAAAGTCAATAGATGAAGCATCCGCCGACAAAGAGAGCCTAAAGAAAGAATTGGAGCTTTTGGAATTAAGGATGGATAAAAATCTGATTTCAATTGAAGAATACAAAGAAAAGAAAAAGGATCTGGAGAACAAGATAAAATCCGCAGACAAGACAAGCGATACCCTTGCAGAAACAAAAGAAAGATTGAAGGAACTGTTGGGTATTAAAAGAGAGGGAAATATAGAAGTAATCTTAGATGATACAGTGGTTCCATTGGATAATCTTGATTTATCGCAGATAAAAAAGGAATTGATAAGAAATGATATGACCTTGTTGCAAAAGAAAAATCAAAGCTCAGCTGCCTTAACAAATTACAATCTCATAGAAGAAAGATACGATAAATATAATTTAGATAGCCTTTCGGAGAAGAAAATAAATGAATTGACGGAGATATACGAGGAAGCCAAGTGGGAGTATGAGAAGGCTGACAAAGAATACAATAAGGCTGTGGAAACCTTTGATAGAAATTTTGAAAAAGCAATAGAGGTAATCAAAGAAAGCGTTGAAGAAATTGATGATTTAAAACAGCAAATAGTCGAGGAAGAAAAAAATTTGAAATATGCAAAACTGAAGTATGAATTCAAGATGATTTCCCAAAAGCAATATGAGGATATCCAAAAAAGTCTGCAAAAACTGAAAAATAGTTTGAATAAAGCGGAATTATCCCTAAACCTTGAATATGCCAAACTTTTAATATATAGTGTTTGATCCTACTATTTTATCTTGCACATTTATATGTTAGCATTAAGTAGTACTTAGAATGATTTCTTAATATGGAGGGACTTCATGATAAAACTTTTAAAATACTTGAAGCCTTATGTTTGGCAGGTTATTGGGGTGTTGTTACTAACCCTTTTAGGGGTTTTTTCCGAATTGCTGCTTCCCAAATTTATGGGGAATATTGTGGATAAGGGCGTTGCTACCGGAGATTTCAGATATATTTATACAACCGGAGGCTTAATGCTTGTTATCGCAATACTTGGCACCACGGCAACGGTGATATCGCGATATATGTCCGCTAAGGCTGCTCTGGCTTACGGCCGGGATCTGAGGGGCGATGTTTTCAGAAAAGTTGAAAGCTTTTCAATGAATGAAATAGATAAAATGGGTACCGCATCTCTCATCACCAGGACTACAAATGATGTCAGCCAAATGCAGAATGTAACAATTATGTCGATGAGGATGATGATAAGGGCGCCTTTTATGATGATAGGCGGCATCATCATGGCGATTACTACCAATCCAAATCTATCAAAGGTTTTTATTATTTCCGCACCTATTCTGGTTGGGGTGATATCTTTTATCGGTTCAAAAGGTTACCCTCTTTTTAAGGTAATACAAAAAAAGATAGATAACCTTAATAAAGTTTTGAGAGAGTCTTTAACGGGAATAAGAGTTATAAGAGCTTTTAATAAGACAGGTTATGAAAAAGAACGTTTCAATAAATCCAATAGAGAGCTTACAGAAACTGCCCTGAAGGTTGGTCGTATCATGGCTCTGATGATGCCCTTGATGCATGTTATTTTGAATTTTACCATTATCGGCGTTATTTTATACGGCAGCAATTTAATAGAATCAAAGGATTTGGAAGTGGGGCAGCTGATGGCATTTGTTCAATATGTTTCGCAGATCATGTTTTCCATGATAATGGTCTCTATGATTTTCGTTATGTTGCCGAGAGCAAGTGCATCAGCCGAAAGAATAAACGAAGTTTTGGATTTAAAAAGCGAAATTATAGACGGTGACGATAGCTTACAAAATAAGACGAAAACGGGAGTTCTACAACTGCAAGACGTGACATTTAAGTACCGTGATGCATCGACACCTGCCGTCAGCGATATAAGTTTTTCATTAATAAAAGGTAAAACTACAGCAATAATCGGGGGTACGGGTTCGGGTAAATCCACTATACTTAATCTGCTTGTCAGGTTTTACGATGTATCTGAAGGACAAATGATTGTGGATGGAGTTAATATAAAGGATATACCGCAAAAAGAGCTGAGAGAAAAATTCGGTTTCGTAGCTCAGAGGGCGGTGCTTTTCACAGGTTCAATAAGAGATAACATCAAATTCGGTCGTGAGGACGCGAAGGATGATGAAATAATAGAAGTTTTAAAAATAGCACAGGCATGGGATTTTGTGAATGAAAAGAAAGAAGGTTTGGATTATGTTCTTGCACAAAGCGGGAAAAATCTTTCCGGCGGTCA
>CAYXAT010000114.1:2743-5205 GCA_964462065.1 uncultured Clostridiaceae bacterium
CCTTATCGGGAAATTGTAATATCACAGCTTGGAGAGGAGGCGGTACAATGACTACGGATAACAAAGAAGTGAAAAGCCCAAGGCAGATGATAGGCCGTGGCGGGCCGCCGGGGCAGGGGATGGCAAGGCCTCCCGAAAAAGCCAAAGATTTTAAGGGCAGCCTAAAAAGGCTTATGGGATATCTTAAGCCTTATAGGACATTGATTATTGCCGTAGCGGTGTTCTCGTTGCTGAGCACGGTTTTTACAATCATAAGTCCCAAAATTATGGGAACGATTACGACTCATCTTTATAACAGTGTCCTAAAGGGCGTCGTTTCCATAGATAAGAACTTTATCATAAGAAGCCTGATGATTTTAGGAAGCCTATACTTGTTATCAGGAGCATTTACTTATGCGCAGCATTTTATAATGGCTGATATATCTCAAAAACTGGTTTATGACCTGAGGAAAAATATAAATGAAAAGCTGCACAGATTACCGTTAAAATACTTTGACTCACAAACTACAGGAGAAATTTTAAGCAGAGTGGCAAATGATGTGGATGTGATTAGCTCAACCCTGCAGCAAAATATTGCTCAGGCATTATCATCAGTAACGACTCTTATTGGTATTTTAATAATGATGATTGTTATCAGCCCCACAATTACTCTTGCCACCTTTGTTACAATACCTCTCAGCGTATTGCTTACTAAAAATATAGCGAAGATTTCCCAAAAATATTTTACGGCACAGGCTAAAAGTCTTGGAGAGATCAACGGTCACATAGAGGAAACCTTTTCCGGGCATGGAACAGTTAAAGCATTCGGCAATGAAGACAAAGCTATTGAAAGCTTTGAAGCGATAAACAAGGAGCTTTACGAGCACGGATGGAAATCACAATTTATCACCGGGATAATAATGCCTCTTATGGGGCTTATAAACAGCTTAGGCTATATAGCCGTGGCAGTACTTGGAGGAATATTCGTCATTAGAGGCACCTTGCCTATAGGGGATGTTCAGGCTTTTATACAATATTCGCGGCAATTCAACCAACCTATAATGCAATTGGCAGAGATAATAAATATTTTTCAATCCACCATAGCATCCGCAGAAAGGATATTTGAGCTTTTAGATGAAACAGAAGAGGTTAGTGATCCTGAAGAAACTGTGATTCCGGACTTTGGCAAAGCGGATGTGGAGTTTGTAAATGTTACCTTCGGATATACAAAGAATAAGCCTCTTATAGAGAATTTGAATCTGACTGCCTGTTGCGGAGAAACCGTCGCTATAGTGGGACCTACAGGGGCGGGCAAAACCACTCTTGTAAATCTATTAATGAGATTCTATGAGATTGACGGGGGAAAGATTACTATAGATGGCATTTCAACAAAAGATATGACAAGGCATGAGTTGAGGGAGAAATTCGGGATGGTGTTGCAGGATACATGGCTTTTTAACGGCACCATATGGGATAATATAGCTTACGGCAAAGAAAATGCAACTTCCGAAGAAATAATAAAGGCGGCTAGACTTGCCAGGGCTGATCATTTCATCAGGACTCTTCCTCAAGGTTATGATACGGTTTTAAATGAAGAATCGTCCAATATCTCTCAAGGGCAAAAACAGCTTCTTACTATTGCGAGAGCAATTTTAGCCAATCCAACTATCCTTATATTGGATGAAGCAACATCAAATGTTGATACCCGAACGGAGATACTCATCCAAAAAGGTATGGCGCAGCTGATGAAAGGCAGAACAAGTTTTGTAATAGCTCATAGATTGTCTACCATCAAAAATGCAGATATCATCCTCGTTATGAACGAAGGCAAGATAATAGAAAAAGGTACCCATAATGAACTAATGGAAAAGGGCGGTTTTTACGCCGAACTGTATAACAGTCAATTTGCCGCATGATAATAAAATTTTTAAGTATAAAAATAAGTTATTAAAAATTTCAAAGGTTTATTGAATCCGTATTTATTTTGTAATAAAATAAAAATTCAAAGGGGGTTATAATATGGATTTTGAAAAAGATTTGAAAGAAAATATAGAAGATAAAACTAAAGATGAAATAAACAATATGGTTACGGATGAAGTCTCTGCAATAGAAGCGGAACATTCTAAAAAAGTAAAAGCTAAAAAATGGGGTAAAACTGCATTGATTGTAATGCTCATTGTAGGGCTTACTGCAGGCACGTTTTTAGGTTACATTACGGATAACATTGTCGACAGAATCAATGAAAAGAATTCCGTATATGCTTTTCAAGATCAGGAAGAGACAGAATATAGTATTGATAAAACCGTATCTCCCGTAGTACCTATAGCTAAGAAGGTGCTGCCTTCAATAGTTGCCATAAGAATAAAACAAACCTACAGGGATTTCTTCGGACAAGTATATGATAGCGAAGGTAACGGTTCCGGCATTATAATCGATGCGGAAGGCCATATAGCAACAAATAACCATGTAGTTGAGAATTCAAA
>CAYXAT010000115.1:0-5194 GCA_964462065.1 uncultured Clostridiaceae bacterium
CAAAGGTGTTTATGCCGCTTCGTTTTGTCATCTCTATCAAATCATCTATTCTTTTGCCGCCAGCGGAATATATCGTTACATATATACCTCGAACTCTTACCCTGGGATTATCTATATAGTTGGCTATTTTCTCCTGAGGACTGTAATCCATATCTTTGAATCTTTCATTCATTAGCTCCATCCAATCAAGTACCGTGTCCTCCGTCTTTAACCAACCTAACTTATCTTGGCTCTCGTCATCATCAAATTTAATCATACTCCAACTAAGTTCATTTTCATCTTTTCTCTCGCCTATCAACAGCACAGCCTGTCCTTTAGCAAGGGTAGCCACAACCTTAGCATCTTTGGTTGGTTCTTGCCTAATATTTTGTTTTCTTCCTTTTATATATACTGTATTTATAGGGAATTGTACTTCGGGTATTGCTTCCTCAATTACTTCCGGTTCTATTTCTTCTTCAGTCTCAGATAATATTTCCTCCGAATTTTCTTCCTCATTCTCTTCTGTTATATCGTTAGATGGGCTTTCAGAGAAGAGTTGGTGAACACAACCTGTTAGAACTGCTGATTGGAATAGAATTATTAATAGAATTATTGCCGCTTTTTTAAGCCTCATATTACACCTCTCACCTTTTGTCTTATGATTACTAATTATATCACATAATTCGACTTAAAAGATGCGGGTTTTGTTTCAAAATATGACAAGAGATATGTATTTAAGAAATAAAAAGTCCCTAGCTGATGCTAAGGACTGCGATAATTTTCTAACAATAGGTTGCGTTATAATGCTGGATGTCTACATTATCCAATATTTTTTCTTTTAAATCATCACTGTTCTCGACTAAAGAAATGGGTATTTTCTCGGCTTTATTGAAATTAATTTGAATTCCTTCTAATTTACCGCCTTTTCTCATGGTCTTTAGAACTTCATCATAGGACTTTTCCGACTTGACACCAATGATCTTTGCATCACCCTTTTTCTTCACTTTTATAAAAGAATATAGGGTAAAGTTGCCTTCCCCTATATCTTGAATAGCGCAAAAAGCTATATCTGCAATTTTTATTGTCTGCCAACTTAACGGTCTTCTAATAACAATCCTATCTTCACAAAGGCTGATTTTCAAAATCATTCCTTTATAAACCAACGTTATAAGCGATGCAAGACATATCATTAAAAACCACGCAAAGACCCCTCTTTTAGTAAAAAAGAAAATTGATGAGATTATTGCGATTATTGTCAATACCACCAAAGAAGTGCCTCTCAGGTTACTTTTCTTTCCCGGATATACTGTCATAAAATCCACCTTTCTTCAGTAAATAGATACTGTTTATCTTCCGCTAGCAAATGTGTATTAATACTTCCCCATGAAATAGATTAAAAGTATTAAGCTATTCAAAAAGTATGCACTCAGAACGAATTCTAAGAATAATACTACTCGTATCGCAGCGCATCTATAGGATCAAGTTTTGCCGCCTTATTCGCAGGGTATAACCCAAAGAAAATTCCCACCGCTGATGAAAAAATAAATGCAGCTATTACCACAGCTAATGATAAACCTATAGAAATATTTATCATCTTTCCAATAACGTATCCGGATGCAACACCTATAGACATTCCGATTATTCCACCGATTAAACATAAAATCAAAGATTCAGTCAGAAACTGCAATAATATATCCTTATTCTTTGCCCCCAACGCCTTCCGGATGCCTATCTCTCTTGTCCTTTCTGTAACGGAAACCAACATTATATTCATGACTCCAATGCCGCCCACAAGCAGTGATATACCTGCTATTGCACCTAATACTCCGGTAAATATATTCATTATATTGTTTACCATATCCATTTCCTTGAATCCTTCTTCGGCAACGTATTTGTCCTTGTTTCGATGAGATTGCTCCAACAGCCTAATAATCTTCGACGATATTTCTTCAGCCTTGGATATGTCGTCAACGGCAACTGCCATGGCATACATATCACTGTAACCAAGAACTCTGTCTGCTATAGTTAGAGGAAAATAACCCACGGAAGGGTAGTTATCACCAAACATGGCGGCAAGATCCCCGATATTGTTTTCGCATACTCCTATAATTACTGTATTTACCTCTCTGTCTCCGGAACTTATTCTCAGCTTTTCCCCTACCACATCCATACGACCGAACATTTTCATAGCTGTCAAATCATCTATTACCATTACACTTTTCCCGCTTTCCAAATCGTTCTGATTAAGAAAACGTCCGGAAATCATTTTCATATCATAAAGCTTCGTAAAATCTTCTGTTACCGCCCCAACAGCAGCTTCTTTTTTTAAGTCATCGGTTTTAAAATAGCAAAAACCCTCTAGATACGGTATAGCATGTGTCACTTCCGGTACCTTGCCTTTTATTACTTTTGCATCATTTAAGGTAAGCAAGTCCCGTACTTCCAAATCCGTATCCCTCGTTTTAACTTTTATATTTATAATATCCATGCCAATCTTTTCGAACTGACCGGTTATTGCTTTTTTACCACCCTGACCTATAGAAACTATGGTTATAACAGATGAAATCCCTATTATTATTCCTAACATCGTCAGAAAAGAACGCATTTTATTAGCTTTTACACTGTATATCGCAGAATTGATACTTTCAATAAAATTCATTGAATAAACTCCTTTTTTGCAGTAAATGAAAAAAGATTATGGTGTTGCAGATATTTGTTAATTCATTTTGTCTTCTATTATATTTATGAAATTGAGATAAAAAATAATATTGCTTCCGTACAACATTTATTATATTATACGAAAGCAATATGTGCAATGTGGTGTTTAAGGGTCTTTCCCACTTTAATCTATGTTAATTTTCAGCTCTCCTTTTTGGTTCATTGTATCTAAACCATGGGCTTTTATCATTCTCTTGGATAGTGTATATAGATCATCGCCTATATATATTATCCTTTCTACATTGTAATCGCTATGATACCAATTTGTAGCTGACTTCAGATATTCCTCATCGCTAATATGGCTTATTTTGCTTTTTAGTTTAAATCCATTTTCCAAATCTATATCATATACAAGGGCCCCCTGGAAAGTAAATTCACCATATTTAGGAATTCTGGTTCCATCCAAACCTTTATCTTCATCCTTAACTTCCATCAAAGTTACCGGGAAGGCCAACAGATTTTTTTCTTTTGAAAAAAGAAGAGCCTTATGGTTATGCAATAATTCTGATTCCGTACCTCTGTCGCCTATTTTCTCTGAATATTTTTCTTTGGGATTACTTACATCGGATACATCAAATATGGCCATTTTCATACCAAGGTAGTGCACCGTGCTGCCCAGTTCATTCCCTTTGCTATCTTTATTTATTACCTCTATAGTGTCTTTGCCAAAGCCTATTATATGGTCTTCATCATAGGGGTGGAGATAATCACTGTAGCCGGGAATTTTTAGTGCCCCAAGTATCTTGGGATTCTTTGCATCTTTTAAATCTATTACAAATAGAGGGTCAACGGTTTTGAAGGTTACTATATAGGCTCTGTCCCCCATAAACCTAACGGAGTAGATTTTTTCGCCGGGTGCTATATCTTCTATGCTGCCGGTTATTTTCATATCCTTATCCAACACATACAAATTGTTTTTTGAAGTTCTTTCGTCCTCTCTCCAAACTTCACCTTTTGTTGTGGCTATTCTGAAGTATTCTCCGTTTTCATCCATGGAAAATTGGTTCAGTATATCTCCCGGTACTATTCCTTTTCCGGTATAGTTCAGATCGCTTCCTTTAAAAGTAAACCTATATATCATGGTTTCCCTATCATTATAGTCAAAAATTACTTTTTCCTTCGGATTTGCGGAGTCATAGATAATCGGGTCCTTCGGCTTAATTACACGTTTCGTAACCGCTACATAAAGATTATCCGGCGAAGCATAAATATTTTCGCCGTTGCCCAGATAAGTGGATACGTTAACCCCTTCGCTAGGCTTGCCGAAATCAATAGCAGCTACTATCAGATAGTTGGTGCCTATGCAATCGGGAAAATAATAGATTTTTTCTAAAGGTATATTTATAAACTCTTCTTTTATGGCTGTATCCCTATAAGACGGGGTATAATTATCATTTGCCTCATCCATTATTCTATAATATCCGAAGTGTTTATTTGATACTAAATACAGCATATCGCCTATCTTCCTTGAGGATAGGTAGCTGCCTTCCAATTCTATTTCCCTGGATTTCTTTATATTTGATTTATTTTTGATATCATATTCAATGAGTTTCACTGTCCCATAATTGTAATGCGGAGGATATATGGCTATACTTTTTGCCATGGATCTGTAAATGGGAATATCATTTGAAGATGAACCGATTACAATAAGTCTTTCTTCATCTACGTATAATTCTATTGGATACAGTTTATCTTCTTCAAGTTTCAAGGTTTTTATCAGTTTCATTTCGTTGGAGGGATAAATTTTAGCTATGACAATCTTATCATTATTCACCTGATACAGGTATTCTCCGTCCGTTTTTACAATGTCTGCTTCGTCTACACCTTGCACCTGAACATTGGTCGAAGAATAATCCGGTTTTGATTCATCCGATTTTTCTTTGCTCATTTTTGGGGCTTCAGCTTTGATACTTTCCATCGCAGTTGTATTGGTAGCAAAATCCATGGTCACTTTGCCTCTGATTAACCCGTCATAATATATAATGTCATCATTTGATTCTTCCAACAGTCTTTCCAGGTTTTCAACTGTTCCGATAACCGGCAATTTTTCAGGTACTATATCCGGTATGTTAAATTCCATTTTTAATCCCGGCTCCAGATTTCTGCCCGTCAGATACTTTACCCCTTTGTTGATATATAGAGTGTAGATTTCCCCGCTTTTGTACTCTGTATCATCCGGTTTTACTATTATTGATTTAAAATCTTCACCTATGGTTACAGATACAGGTACTTTTTCATCATTTGAATCTGTTACATAAATATTTTCATTTACTATAGTTTTCGGTGATAAAGGTCTTTCAAATGGTATAGTTATCGTTTCCTCGGGATAAACTCTTTCCATTTTAGGAAGCTCCTCATATGTATTTGCATAGATCATAAAAGGTGCGATTATAGCAAAAACTAACATAAGTATAAGAATATATTTTGCATATTTATAACCGTCTAACATAAATATCACCTTCCTGTTTTTAACTAATTTACATTTTAGACGACACTT
>CAYXAT010000116.1:0-5186 GCA_964462065.1 uncultured Clostridiaceae bacterium
ATATGTTCTTCGAATTCTTCTCTCATATATTTTAAACAATCAACGAGTGCTGTTGTTGCAGCTTGACCTAAACCGCAAAATGAAGTGTTTTTCATTGTTTTTGATAAGCGATAGAGCTTTTCTATATCTTCTTCTTTGGCTAAGCCTTGGGAGAACTTATCCAACAGCCCATGAATCCTTGTATTGCCTTCGCGGCAAGGAGTGCATTTCCCGCAAGATTCGTGCATAAAGAATTCCGTTATACATTTAAGAAAATCTATCACACAATTAGTATCATCAATAACCAACAATGCTCCGGAACCTAATTTTAATTCATTATCCCTTAAAGCTTTATAGCACAAAGGAGTATCTAATTTTTCACCGGTAAAGCATGCGCCGGAGGACCCTCCTAATTGTACAAACTTCAGAGTTTTCCCATTAGGAATGCCGCCGCCTATTTCATAAATTATTTCTCTAATGGGGGTACCGAACGGAATTTCATAGACGCCTCTATTTGAGACATTGCCGGATAAGCAGACTAATTTGGTACCGCCGCTGGCTTTTGTACCGTAAGATGCGTATTTATCGCCACCGTGCTTTATTATATACGAAATACAGCTGTAAGTTTCAACGTTTTGTAAAAGTGTCGGTGCTTTATGCAACCCTACCTGTGTTAAATAAGGGGGTTTTTTTCTGGGTCTGCCGGATTTACCTTCAATCGATTCAAGTAAAGCCGTATTTTCTCCGCATACATAGGCCCCGGCTCCCCAGACTACATGGACATGAAAGCTGAAATCTGTACCAAATATATTATCGCCCAGGTAATTTGTTTTTACGGCGTTGTTGATGGCATTATCCAAAGTTTCCTGTAAATCCAAATATTCTCCTCTGACATATATATAGCCCTCTTTTATACCAAATACATAAGCGGCTATAGTCATTCCCTCAATAAGTCTTAGGGGGTTTTGCTTTAGAATAAGTCTATCCTTATAAGTTCCGGGTTCCCCTTCATCACCGTTACAGACAACATATTCGGGTTTTTCCGCACTTAAATATGCCCGTTCCCATTTAATACTCGTCGGATAAGCGGCGCCGCCACGTCCCAAGAGCTTTGCTTTTTTTACTTCTTCAATGATTTGCATGGGGTCCATTTTCATCGCTTTTTTTAGGCCTTCATACCCGCCGACACTGATATAATCCAAAACCGAATCAGGCTTTATGCTTCCGCAATCTTTAGAAATCAATTTTATTATCTTCGCCATTATCTCTTCCCCCAATGTATTTTAATATCCTAACTATCTCTTCAATTCTTTCATCGGTAAGATTTCCATATACCTTTTCTTCAATTTTAATTGCCGGGCTGACATCGCAGGCACCGAAACAACTGGTATGATGCAGAGTAAAAAGTCCGTCCGGTGTGGTTTCACCGACTTTTATTCCAAGGATCTCTTCAAATTTTTCCGTTATCATTTTGGAGCCTCGAACATAGCAGGGAGCGCTTTTGCAAATCTCTATGATGTAGTTGCCTTTTGGTTTATGGTTAAACATTGAATAAAAAGTCGCAACCTCGTACATATGACTCTGTAACATGCCCAGTTTTTCAGAGAGTAAACTTAGGCATTCTTCCGAAAGATAGTTCTGCACGGAAGACTTCTGTAAATCCAAAAGTATTTGTATCAATCTTTCTTTCGGATTATCATATTTTTCGATGATTTTATCAATTTGTAAAGACAAAGCTGTCTTGTCCATGTATTCGACCTCCTTGTGTTTTTAACTAAAGCACGGTTTTAAGTAGTATGTGATTTTTGGCAATAAAAAAAAGTCAGGCTTCAAAAATCCGTCTTATATATTTCTCTATATCTATATATTTTAACTTAACAGCAGCAAAATGCAATTAGAATTTTGTTTTATTTTCCCTTATTGTATCCTTTTTAACCCGATTTAGTGTTTATTATGGACATAATGCCAATGATGAACAGAGGAGGAAATAGCGGATTAACAACCTTACTGCTATTGTAATCTACTATTTACTAATATATAATAATGAAGTAATACGCAATGAAATGCAAGGTTTAGAACTTGATTTTTAAGAGTATTAATATTCAAATATAAATAGTGAGGTTTAGATAATGAAAAAAACCAGCATAGGCGGTCAGGCCGTTATAGAAGGGGTCATGATGAAAGGACCCGAGAGCATTGCAATCGCAGTTAGAAAGCCTGACGGCGAAATTGTTTTAAAGAAAGAAAATTTAAAATCAAGCAGGAAGACGATTTCAAAAATTCCAATTATAAGAGGGATGTTTGCCTTTATAGATGCTATGGTAATAGGTGTTAAAGCCCTTGGCTTTTCCGCAGAATTCATAGAGGATGAAGAGAGCAACGAGGTCAAAAAGCCTTCTAAATGGAATAATTTTTTGGATAAGAATATGATTGCCATATCAATTGTGTTTTCTATATTTTTTTCTATCGGGCTATTTATATTGCTTCCCACATTCGCGGTGAGCTTTGTAGGAAATATTTCGAATAACCCGCTGGTTATGAATCTGATTGAAGGGCTCATCAGGGTGGCTATATTTGTAGGTTATATTGCAGCCATATCAAAGATGAAAGATATAAAAAGGGTTTTTGAGTATCACGGTGCAGAGCATAAGACTATATTTTGCTATGAAAACGGAGAAGAACTTACGGCGGAGAACGCACGAAAATTTAAAAGACTTCACCCACGCTGCGGCACCAGTTTTCTCTTTTTAGTTATGATTGTGAGTATTTTGTTATTTTCGTTTTTTAGATGGCCAAATCTTCTGGCTAGGTTAATCATCAGGATAGCGCTGATGCCTATTGTTGCGGGCATATCCTACGAAATAATTAAGTGGGCAGGAAGAAGCAATTCAAAGCTTGTTTGTGCAATTTCGGCACCGGGGCTTTGGCTTCAGAAGATAACCACCCAAGAGCCTGATGATAGTCAGTTGGAAGTAGCAATAGAAGCCCTTAAAAATGTTTTGGTAGAAGATCGGGAGGCTGATTTGTGGTAATGTATACCATAAGAAGCTTGCAAAAAAAAGGTGTTAATATATTAAAAGAAGCAAATATTGATAATCCCATATTGGACGGGGAAGTGCTTTTATCTTTTATTTTAGATATCAGTAAAGAAAAACTTATAGCAGACAGAGAGAATATAGTAAGTGGCGATGAAGCGGATAGTTATTTAAAAGCCATAGAGGAAAGAGCATTGGGAAAACCCGTTCAATACATAACGGGAAGACAGGAATTTATGGGTCTGAATTTCAGCGTAGGACCGGGCGTTTTAATTCCCAGAGGAGATACTGAGATTATAGTTGAAAGAATTTTAAATCTTTTGGAAGATAAAAAAATGCCGAAGATTGCGGATCTTTGTACCGGTTGCGGTGCTATAGGAGTAAGCCTGGCATATAATATAAAGGATTCTTTTGTCTATGCGACAGATATATCAAAGAAGGCATTGGATTATTGCAGATACAATGCCGCAAGAATCGGTGTAGAGATAAGAGTCAAAGTGATGGAAGGGGATTTAACAGCCCCATTGTTTTCAGATAATTTAGAAGGTGTATTGGATGTTTTGGTTTCTAACCCCCCTTATATTTCAAAAAAGGAAATGGATGAGCTGCCTGTCAGTGTCGGGCGATATGAGCCCCACTTAGCCCTTTACGGCGGAGAAGAGGGCTTTGATTACTATGAAAAAATAATTAAGGATGCACCTAAATTGTTAAAAGAAGGCGGCATGCTTATTTTTGAAATAGGTTATAATCAAGGGCATACTATAAAGGAAATGTTAGAAAAAGCAGGCTTTTTTAGAAACATTGAAATAGAAAAGGATTTAGCCGGCTTTGATAGATGTGTATATTGTTTTTTGAAGGAGTAGGTAATTAATATGTATGATAAACTAAAATTTATTGAAGAAAAATATGATGAATTAAGCAATACTATCAGCGACCCGGAGATTATTGCAGACCAGAATAGATGGAGAGAATTGATGAAAGAGCATTCGAATCTTGAGCCCATTGTTGCCAAGTTCAAAGAATATAGAGAAGTGCTTACTGGTATAGATGATTCCAGGGAAATGATGCAAGTTGAAGATGATAAAGATTTTGTTGATATGATAAAGGCTGAGCTTTCGGATTTGGAGGAGAAGAAGGCAGAATTGGAAGAAGAATTGAAAATAATGCTGTTGCCCCAGGACCCCAATGATGAAAAGAATGTAATTGTTGAGATAAGAGGGGCCGCCGGCGGTGAAGAAGCGGCGCTTTTTGCGGGAGATCTTTATAGGATGTACACCCGCTATGCGGAAAGAATGAACTGGAAGACAGAGGTTCTAAGCTCAAACCCAACAGATATAGGCGGGTACAAAGAAGTAATTTTCGAAATAACCGGCAAGGGAGCTTTCAGCAGGCTTAAGTATGAGAGCGGGGCACATAGGGTGCAGAGAGTGCCCACTACAGAGGCAGGGGGAAGGGTGCATACATCCACTTCCACTGTTGTTGTGATGCCCGAAGCCGATGACCTTGATTTTCAGCTGGACTTAAACGATGTAAGAATAGATGTATACCGTTCCAGCGGACACGGTGGGCAAAGCGTCAATACCACAGATTCTGCCGTCAGGGTTACCCATATTCCCACTAATACTGTGGTAACTTGCCAGGATGAAAAGTCTCAGCTAAAGAATAAAGATAAAGCGTTGAAAATACTTAAAACAAAGCTTTTGGATGCGGAAACGGAAAAGATGAACGCGGAAATAGCCTCCGAAAGAAAGAGTAAGGTGGGTACCGGTGACAGAAGCGAAAGGATAAGGACCTATAATTTCCCCCAGGGAAGGGTAACTGACCACAGAATTGGGTTCACTTTATATAGATTGGAAGCTTTCCTAGACGGAGATTTGGACGAGATGATAGACAACTTGATAACCACAGATCAAGCCGAAAGGCTGAAGAATAACGAATAAGGTAATGTTAAATAGTTTGTGTTTCGCTCCTCTAAGCTAAGGATTTTATAACAGGCAGAAACAAATCTGCCTGTTATTTCCAACCCTTCCAACTGTTCAACTTCCAACTGTCCAACCAACTGTCCAACCTTCCAACTAACCAACTGTCCAACCTTCCAACTGTCCAGCATTCCAACATTCCACTTTCCACTTTCCGCTTTCAGCTTTATACTGTTCTATTCTTATAAGTTTC
>CAYXAT010000117.1:0-2362 GCA_964462065.1 uncultured Clostridiaceae bacterium
AGTTTCTCCGGCTTAAATGCGGCCAAAAGTCCCATATCTGATCTTTCTCTGCTATAGCATTCAAGGGTGATATCCGTATTGGCTATCATATGGGTTATCATACTTCGACTGCTGACAGCCCCGGTCTTTATGCCTTTTTTAACACCTATAGAATCCTCAGGCAAGCTGTTAAAAAATCCGGATAAGGGATAGGCGGTTTTTGCGGCTTTTGGTTTACTGCGGTCATATACGGGCGGGAATTCTGTTTCATAAAAAGGTTTTCCTGTATGAAGAGCTAAATACAAATCCATCCCCCTATAAGCGTACCAATCATCCATATTATCACAAAGAGAAAAGCCTTCAGGTATATTGCCGACCCTAAATCCTTCCACGATGGCGAGCAAAACTCTTTTATTGCTGTCCAGGGCTTTCTCCATAAGACCCTTAATATCTCTGATATGATGGGGTTTACCTATGGCAGAATAAACAGGCAGAGATTCGGCATAAATATCAGTCATATAGGTCTTTCCTTCATGGCTGTTAATGCCTCTGAAAGCGTAACCTTCCTTGGCAATGACTATGTAATCCGGTAAAAATTCTTTAAAATTAGGATGCAAATCGGTATGAGACAAAAGCACATCTTTTTTATCAATGACATTTTTAATATGAGGATGGGATAACAAAATTTCTTTATCACCTTCGGAAGCTCCCGAGATTCCGGCTACCGAGGCGCCCCATATCCAGGATTCTAGCAGACCCTTGGTTTGGGGCTGTGTAATCTCTTCGATTAAAGGCACAAACCCGAAAGTCATAACTATTATGGGTTCATAATTATTATTTTTTGCAAAAGAAAATATATCCTTCAATATTCTATTTTGTCTTTTTTGACTTTCTACCGGGTTTTCCGGTACGTATACTTCCGTATAAAGGGGCTGAGTATAAGATAAATGCATCCACTGGGGATCATGGATTTCAACAATCCTTTGTGCCGCATTTTTAACCCAGTCAATAGAGTCGTCATTGCCGTCGCCGGGATAGGGGTAGTCTTTTAATAGGTTTCTTAACCTGCTATATTTATTTTCAGCGGAAAGAACCTTTCGCCCCGATGACAGTTCAATAACATTCTGCCATCCGCCGGCATCTATCATACCTAACATTAATCATTCCTCCAATCATTTATAAAGGGTAATTTATAGCCGCAATTTGCACATATACCTTTTAGAGTATTGTCTTTTAAAAACTTAGCTCCGCAGGCACAATCACATACCCTTTCTATGGCGATTTCCCCGCAGTTGGGGCATAAAGTGTCAACCCAATCTGAACCTATGAAATTGCCGAAGTAGGTAAAAGGCATCTTATTTTTAACCTTTTTCACCAATGATGCCAAATATTCAACATCGGGAGGAGCATCATCAGCCATAAGATGCTTTGGCAGCACACGAAATACATGCCATGCCAAATCCGGGTTGACTTGATATAAAAAATCCGCTATGGCTGGAATCTCATCTTCATTGCCATTCATAACAACGGGTGTGGTTATTTCTACATGGGAGACGGGAGAAAGGTATTCTATATTCCTTAAAACCGGTGCGACGCTCGGGAGCCCCAAGTTTTCTTTATAAAAATTATCGGAAATTGATTTCAGGCTTATATTAAAAAAATCGAAGTTTTCGGAAAAAAGTTTGGCTGCCTCTTTGGTAAAAAAACCATTGGTGGAACAGCCCACGATTAGGTTGTGTTTTTTGGCTTCTTTTATCACTGCAAGGGCGGAAGGCAGATTCACTGTGACTTCGTTTATACCAAAATGAATACCTTTAAACCTGCTTCTTAAAGCCAAGTCCACTACTTCTTCCGGTGACATGACGAAGGTTATAGGGTCTTGAGGCTTAATTGTTATACTGGCATTTATACAATATGCACATGATGCATTGCAGCTGAATGAGCCTATTTGTAAAAACCTTTGATTTGGCCATCCATGAAACAAAGGTATGCGTTCGGCATAGACTCCGTGACATCTGGACCATTTATTCGGATGCTTTTCAACGATGGCACTGTCTTTTATTTCATACATACCACAAATACCCGGACCCTTTGATAAATCACAATGCCATTCACAATAATTGCAGCGCATAAAAATCCCCTTTCTTCGTAACTTTATAATTCTGCCGGAATGCATGCGGACCTGGTCAGACCCGGCACATCTATAATTTTTAAATCGGTGTTAAAAACTTTTTTCAGTAAGTTTTCTTTAAGTATAACACTTGTATCTCCAATTTCCATATGCCCTTCTTTGTCCAGAACCGCCGCCAAGCCCCCCAGGAGCATTGCATGGTCCGGATTATGTGTGGTAATTACTATGGAATAGCCGTCCTTTGACAGCTTT
>CAYXAT010000117.1:2462-4799 GCA_964462065.1 uncultured Clostridiaceae bacterium
ATTTGTCCTTTTTCAAGTGTAAATGAAATATTATTTAAGACCGTTTTTTTATCAAGCGAATATCGGAAGAATATATTTTTCACATTATAAATCATTGCAGCCTCATCCTTTGCCTGTAGAGTAGCCATCCGTAAAAAGGCGCTCCTATTAGTCCCGTTAAAATGCTTATGGGCATTTCAGCAGTACCCAATGTTCTGTTAACTGTATCAACTATAAGCAAAAATACCGCACCCATTAAAAATGATGCCGGCATCAGCTTGGAATTATCCGGGCCAACTGTCATTCTGGCAAAGTGTGGAATCACAAGCCCCACCCAACCTATAGTCCCTGCAATGCATATGGAACTTGCAGTAAGAAGAGTTGCACATATAACGGTTATATTTCTGACATAAGATACATTTACCCCCAAGGATTTGGCTTCTTTTTCTCCCATAGAAACAATATCAATCCACCAAGATATAAAAAACAAAACTATAGTAGGGATTATGATAGGGAACAAAACGCTAAAAATGGAATCTAAGGTTATATAGGAAAAACTGCCCATCTGCCAATAGGTGATTGTTGCAAGCTCTTTTTCAGGATCTGCCGTGTATTTTATAAAACCCATTATAGACGACATGGCGCCGCTTACCACAATACCGGATAAAACCAAAACAATATTAGAGTCATTTCTTATAAGCTTTGGAATGGTCAAGGTAAGCATAACGGCAAACAGGCCGCCTAAAAAAGCAAAAAGCTGAATATATGCCGAAGTTAAGGACATTATTATTGCTGTTGCCGCGCCTATACAAGCCCCTGCCGAGACTCCCAAAAAATCCGGCGATATCAGAGGGTTTTTAAAAATGCCTTGATATGCCGCACCTGAAACGGAAAGAGAGGAGCCTACCAAAACTGCGGCAAGTATGCGGGGCAGCCTCAGGCCTAATATTACATTCTCCGCCATAGGTTCCCAAGGGCCTGTCTTATTTAAAATTTTATAAAAAAGTATCTGTGTAATCTCTTTAATCGTCACAGGATATTTGCCTGTATACAGGCTGAATAATATCAAAACAGGGAGTAAAAGCATAAAAACAACAATAGTATTTTTCTGTTTTGCTTTAAGTTTTCTTACAGTTTCCATATAATTGCCATAATCCTTCTATTTAATAACCTAAGAATTCTCTTGAAAAAGTGATACCGTAAGCTGTGTTATAAAACTCATCGACTTCTGATAAAAAGTCTTTTTCGCAATAAAGCTCAGGATACATTTGATGAAGCATCCATAGAAAACCCAAAACAGTAGCCAGACCGGGGAATTCCCAGGAATCTCTGTCACTGGGCACCAATAGTACCCTATTGTTTTTTACGGCATTCAGTTCAGACCAAGCCGGGTCTGTCATCAAATCATCCATATTATATTTTGAAGCGGTGCTGTTGGTTAAAAATATAAAATCAGGATTCCATTGAAATATTTTTTCCGCGCCGACAGCAGGCCATATCTCTTTGCTTTCAATATCTTTCGCCATATTTATACCACCGGCAGTTTCGATCAAATAGGATTGCAGCATTTCCCCGCTTGCTACTTTTCCAATTTCACTGCCCATTACTATTGCGGTGTATCTTTCTTCATCCGGTATGTTGTCAGTTATACTTTTGGCAAACTCCACTTTTTTGATGTAGTAGCTGGTCAGCTCCTCGGCTCTTTCTTCGGCTCCCAAAACTTTACCCAAAAGCCAAAGAGTTTCCAATATTTCTTCGGTGCTTTCGGGGGCAATACCGATTGCAGGTATACCCAAAGCTGATACGGCTTCAAGAGTTTCAATATCGGTGGCTCTATGTATAAAAACATCCGGGTTGAGTTTAGCCATTGCTTCCATATCAACTCGACCCTTGCCGATAGTGCCTACCTCGGCTAAAGAAGGGCAGATAGCATTAAACATGTTGTTTGAAGAGCTGATGGCAACAAATTGCTCCCCTCTCCCCAGGGCTAAAATGAAATTAGTTGCTATGCCGAAGACAACGGCAATGCTTTCAGTCTTACCTTTTAGAGTTACTTGCCTGCCGGCTTGGTCGGTTACCATAAAGGATTCATTCAGTTGAGATGATGCACCTGGAATTATGCCAATTTCCGCAGTTTTATTACAAGAGATAAGGGGCAGTAGCATGGTAATAAGTAATATATAGGTGATGGTTGTTCTGAATTTTGATTTTTCCATGGGTTTACTTCCTTTTATTTATTCCTTCTTATTTTAGATTCTTTTTTGCTCAGGCATAGGTACTTGCCCATTTTTGCTAGTTTTATTCCTGAATATCTTTCATAGCTTTCCAAAAATCTTCTCATAATTCTATGTTTAGCAG
>CAYXAT010000118.1:0-1368 GCA_964462065.1 uncultured Clostridiaceae bacterium
CACAGGCTCCCTGCCGGTAATATCGAACGTTGCATTGTAATCTGCATATCCGGCAAAGTATAATGCAGCAGCGGCGAAGCCGTTTTCATTCACGCCGTCAAAAAACCCCAGTATTCCCTCGGTTTCCTGACCGATACCTATAAAACTGTATCGGTTTTGGTATTCTTTTGCGGTTGAAGAGTCACGCCATCGGTAACCTTTTGGCATTACGATGATACCGGGCTCTATGTCGTGGGAAAAATCCATATTTCTGCCGAAAAAGTTTTCATTGTTGCGGGATTGTAAAGTCAATGCCGTACACATAGTTTCACATCCTTATTTATTCTAATAAAAATAAGTCCTTTTTTAAGAGAAAAATTCCTTTCACTTAACAAAATATGCACGGGTAATTTTTATGTTACATTGAACCGTCAGGCCCAGGTAATCATTTACCTTAAATCTTGTTAACTCTCTTTCATCTATAAATGGGTATGGTCATATGGTAAAATAAAGCTAATATACAAATAGGTGTGTTAAAAAAATATGGGACCCCTTATTTTAAAGGATATTCAAAAGGCTATAAAAGATATAAGCAGATATTAAGGGTAAGGAGTGAGTTACTTATGAAAAGGTTTATAATCGAAGATGAGTTTTGGGAGCTGTTTCCCAAAGCGAAAATCGGTGTGTTTGTTTTCCACGGTATCGACAATTCAATAAAGGATACCGGAAAGTATGAGGAAATTTTGAAAGCGGCTGAAAAGCAGGCACTTGCTTATCTGACAGATGATGTGTTGAGCAATAATGGTGTGGTAAAAGTTTGGAGAGAAGCCTTTCAAAAATTCAAGACCAAAAAAGGTGCCAGGGCATCGATAGAAGCTATGCTTAAACGTGTTCAAAAAGGGAATTGTGTGGGTGTCATCAACCCGGCTGTTGATATTTATAATTCTGTGTCTTTGAAATACGCTTTGCCTTGCGGCGGCGAAGATATAGATACTTTTGCAGGAAATATGAGATTAACAAAAGCTACTGGCGATGAAGAATTTATAACACTCGGCACGGATAAAAGTGAACCGCCCTATGAGGGGGAAATAATCTACAAAGATGATTTAGGCGCTATATGCAGGTGTTGGAATTGGCGAGAGTCCGTTAGAACAATGTTGACTGAAGAAACCAAAAATGCTTTCTTTTGCATTGAATCCATTGATGAAAGCAGAGTGGCAGACTTGGAAAACGCTATAGATGAATTGGCAAATTTGGTTGAGGAAAATTTGGGAGGCGTATATAAAAAAGCTATCCTTGATATAAAAAATAAAGAGATAATAATTGACGAAGAATAGCTTTTATTAAGGTTTTCAATGAACCTGAGATAATCTATTGGTTGATTTGCGG
>CAYXAT010000118.1:1468-4705 GCA_964462065.1 uncultured Clostridiaceae bacterium
TGTTAGTTTCATTCAGTATTTCATGCCTGCAGTCTTTAAACAGTTTGAGGGTTACATCGGTAATATTCAAATCATTATATTGCTCATAAAGTTTTTTTACCGAGTGGCCGTATTTGCCCACCGGGTCCATATCGCCGGATGCGATTAAAATAGGCAATGATTTTGAAATATTTTTTAATCTGTCCGGTTTATATAATTTTTTAAATCCCTTAAAAAGATTATAGTAAAAATCTATGGGGGCTACGTAGCCGCATAATTTGTCATTTATATAATTATCCACTATTTCCTCATCTCTGCTAAGCCAATCTAAAGGGGTCCTCTTATCTTTGATTCTGTTGCCGTAGGAGCCGAAGGATAGTTTATCTATGAACCTTGCTTCTTTTTTATTGTCGAAAAGCATGTTTTGAATGCTTGCCAGAACATATGCCGCTTTTACGTCAAAACCGTCTTGCTTTGCCGAGCCCGATAAAACAATGCCGTCTATTTCATTTGAATATTTTATTATGTATTCTTGCCCGGTAAAGGAGCCAAAGCTGTGGGCAACTATAAACAGGGGGAGTCCGGTATATTCTTTTTTTATGAAATCCGAGATCATTTTTTCATCTTCTACAATACTATAGAAGCCGTTTTCGCCTAAATAACCAGGGATGTCGGTTTCTTTCAAAGTATTGCCATGACCCCTGTGATCGTTTGCATATACTATAAAATCTTTTTCGTTGAGATAGTTTGCAAAATCATTATATCGTTTTGAATGCTCCGCCATACCGTGAAAAATCTGTACAATTCCTTTGGGCTCCACAACATTATCCCAAACTCTTAAGCAAATTTCCGCGTTATCTTTACCTTTAAAGAAAGATTCTTTATAAGTTTTCATATCATTCACCCCCACTTATTATAACTATGTAAAAAATGAGTGCAAGACAATGGATATGATATAATTATATTGGAAAAACAAAGGAAAGTAAAACTTTGGAGGTAGCAATGGAAAAGAAATATATTATGGCTTTTGACCAAGGTACCACAAGTTCGAGAACAATAATTTTTGATAAATCAGGTAATATAGTGAGTAAGGCACAAAAAGAGTTTAAACAGATATATCCAAAACCCGGTTATGTAGAGCATGACCCTATGGAGATATGGGCAACCCAATCAGGGGTAGCCAGAGAAGCACTTGAAATCGCAGGTATCAAGGGGGAGGAAATAGGGGCCATCGGTATCGGCAATCAAAGGGAAACTACGATTTTATGGAATAAAACTACCGGCAAGCCTATTTATAACGCTATAGTTTGGCAGTGCAGAAGGACGGCAGATATATGTGATGAGCTGAAGGCAAAAGGTTTGGAAGAATACATAAGAAATAACACAGGTCTCATACTCGATGCATATTTTTCCGGAACAAAGATTAAGTGGATACTTGATAATGTGGAGGGTGCGAGAAAATTAGCGGAGGAAGGGCAATTGTTATTCGGAACGGTGGATACTTGGCTTATATGGAATCTGACAAGGGGTAAAGTACATATAACGGATTACTCTAATGCCTCAAGGACCATGCTTTACAATATTAAGGAACTTAAGTGGGATGAAGTCATATTGAAGGCATTGGATATACCGGCACAAATCCTTCCGGAAGTAAGGTCTTCATCGGAAATTTACGGATATACGGACATAAATATATTTGACGGTATGGAGATTCCAATAGCAGGTATTGCAGGTGACCAGCAAGCCGCTCTTTTCGGGCAGAATTGTTTTGAGCCTGGAATGGCAAAGAACACCTACGGTACAGGTTGTTTTATGTTGATGAACACCGGTCATGAGCCTGTGCAATCAAAAAACGGACTGCTAAAGACTATTGCCTGGGGAATAGACGGTAAGGTCGAATATGCTCTGGAAGGCAGCATTTTTGTAGCGGGGGCTTCAGTGCAATGGCTTCGCGATGAACTGAAACTAATAAGGACAGCGGCGGAATCCGAATATTTTGCGGCAAAAGTGCAAGACACCAACGGAGTCTACGTGGTGCCTGCTTTTGTTGGAATCGGCGCCCCATATTGGGATATGTACGCAAGAGGAGCTATATTGGGGCTGACAAGAGGGGCTAAGGCAGAGCATATTATAAGGGCTACATTGGAATCTATAGCATATCAGACAAAAGATGTGCTAAGGGCTATGGAGGAGGATTCCGGCATCAGGCTTAAATCCCTTAAAGTTGATGGAGGAGCCGTGGAAAACAACTTTCTGATGCAATTCCAAGCAGATATACTTGATACAAAGGTGGAGAGACCGAAGATAGTAGAAACCACAGCTTTGGGGGTGGCATATCTTGCCGGCTTGGCTGTGGGATTTTGGAAGGATAAATATGATGTGTTAAAGAATTGGCAATTAGATAAGATTTTTGATCCTTCCTTTGACGATGAAAAGATAGAAATGCTTTACAAAGGATGGGCAAAGGCGGTAGAAAGATCCCTGAAATGGGAAGTATAGATAGATGATATAAATTATAAGTAATTATAAGGAGGTTGACCCATGGTTGAAAAAAACAATAATGAATTGATAAAAGAAATATATTTAGCCGGAGGATGCTTTTGGGGACTTCAAAAGTATTTGGATTCAGTTAAAGGCGTAGTCTTTACAGAGGTGGGGTATGCCAACGGTGAAACGGAAAACCCCACATATCAGGAGGTTTGCTTGGATTATACCGGTTTTGCAGAAGCAGTTTATGTCAAATATGATTCTGAGAAGATTAGCCTGACATTTTTACTTAAATTATATTATGATGCCATTGATCCGGTTTCCGTTAATCGGCAAGGCCCTGATAGAGGCAGCCAATATCGCACGGGTATTTATTATACTGATAAAGAAGACCTGGCTGTAATCGAAGATTCAATAAAAGAATTACAAACACATTTTGATAAACCCATTGCCATAGAAGTGACTTCTTTGACTAATTATTATAAGGCTGAGGAATACCACCAAAAATATTTGGATAAAAATCCGGGGGGATATTGTCATATAAGTTGGGAACAGATAAAAAATGTAAAGGAGAAAGGCGAATAATAAGTATGAAATAGACAAGTTGCTCGTTTTTTAAACAAGTTAAAGTGAATATAGTTCCACATAACGGCAATTATGGTTAAAAAGCTTTAAATAACATGATTTAAGGATGTTATGCGATTTTTGCTCAATATTTAGTAACATTGTTAAAAAATTAAAAGTTCTATTGTTAAATTTTTAATATATATG
>CAYXAT010000119.1:0-4697 GCA_964462065.1 uncultured Clostridiaceae bacterium
GCTTAAGATTCGCAATAAGAGAAGGCGGAAAGACAGTCGGAGCCGGAGCGGTTTCCGGTATAATAGAATAGCATAATAAGACTAAGGTATCCCCCGCCTCTTTAGGCGGAGGGTTTCCTTCAGTTTTTGAATAATTATATTTTTATAAAAAACTTTTTAAAAAGCACACAAAAATTATAAAAAGGTTGATTTTATTATTGTCAAACCTTTAAAAATAGTATAAACTATAATAGTTGCGTAAAAAAAGAGCATGCGATGAAGCAAGAGGTTGCAAGATATGCTTGGTTAATTCTTGCGGAGTAATGTCCGTTTCATGAATTCGGGCGACTCTACTGCCTAAATATTATCGGGAATAATTGTACGAGAGTGCAATTATAAAAAAAAAAATAACACACCCGGGTTAGTGTACGGCAGTATGCAGTCGTACGTTAGTAAAATAAGCGTGCGATGAAAAGGAGGGAAACTAAATGGCAAAACAAAAAATCAGAATCAGACTTAAGGCTTTCGACCACAATCTAATTGACCAGTCAGCTCAAAAGATAGTTGAGACTGCAAAAAGAACCGGAGCAGAGGTTTCGGGGCCGGTGCCTCTTCCGACACAAAAAGAGATAGTAACCATACTTAGGGCAGTTCACAAGTATAAGGATGCAAGAGAGCAATTTGAAATCAGAACCCACAAAAGGTTGATTGATATACTGAATCCGAATCCAAAGACAGTTGATGCTTTAATGAGATTGGATTTGCCCGCGGGAGTAGATATTGAGATTAAGCTATAATAACATAAAAAAATTGGATTTATAAAGACCGTTTAATCGGTCCTCTGTAAACCATGGAGGTGGATACACAATGAAAAAAGCAATACTGGGGAAAAAGGTCGGCATGACTCAGATATTCGACAAAGAAGGAAAGGCCATACCCGTTACAGCCATATCAGTGGGTTCCAATATAGTTATGCAAAAGAAAACTATGGAAAAGGATGGCTATAATGCAATAAAGGTAGGTTTTGAAGATATAAAAGAAAGAAAATTAAATAAGCCCGTGAGAGGGCAATTCGAAGTTGCAAAAGTTGCAACCAAGAGATATGTAAGAGAGTTAAGACTTGAAGACACAGCATCTTATGAAGTAGGCAAAGAAATAAATGCGGATATTTTTGTCGAGGGTGACAGAGTGGACATAAGCGGAGTATCCAAAGGAAAAGGAACCGCAGGCGTAATCAAAAGGTTCAATGCACATAGGGGACCTATGCAACACGGTTCAAAGTTTCACAGATCACCCGGTTCAATGGGATCATCCTCAAGCCCGTCAAAAACATTCAAAGGTAAAATGCTACCGGGGAGAATGGGCAATGAAAACACTACAGTACAGAATATAGAAGTTGTTAAAGTCGATACGGAAAAGAACTATATTCTTGTACGAGGCGGAGTGCCGGGGATAAGAGGCTCATTGGTTATGATAAAAGACACAGTGAAGGCATAAAAAAGCCGGAAAGGAGGATATGCTATGCCAAAGGCAGCTTTATATAATATAAGCGGAGAACAAATCGATGAAATCGAATTAAAGGATGAAGTTTTCGGAGTAAAGGTAAATGAAGATGCTATGCATCGAGTTGTTAAAATGATTTTAGCCAATAGAAGACAAGGAACCCAATCCACCCTTACAAGAGCAGAAGTAAGAGGCGGCGGAAGAAAACCATGGAGACAAAAAGGTACAGGCAGGGCAAGACACGGCAGTATCAGATCTCCGCAATGGACTCACGGCGGTGTGGTATTTGCGCCGAAGCCGAGATCTTATAGATTTTCAATACCGAAGAAAATCAGAAGACTTGCTATGAAATCGGCTTTGACAACAAAAGTTGAGAGCAATAATTTAATTGTTTTAGACGAACTTAATTTTGATGCGCCAAAGACCAAACAAGTAATTAATATGCTTGAAAACCTTAAAGTAGATTCAAAAACAATGATAGTTTTAGCAGAAAAAAATGAGAATGTAGAAAAGTCTGCAAGAAACATACCTAACGTTAAAACAACTTTGGTCAATATGCTAAATGTTTATGATATATTAAACTACGATAAGTTTATTATAACTAAGGCAGCGGTTGAAAAGGTTGAGGAGGTGTACGCATAATGAACTCCTATGATATCATCAGAAAACCAATAATTACTGAAAAAAGCATGGGTGAGATGGCTGATAAAAAATACACTTTTATTGTAGATATCAGAGCTAACAAATTCATGATAAAAAATGCCGTTGAGGAAATATTTAAAGTCAAAGTTGATAAAGTCAATACGGTAAAGATGATGGGGAAATTAAAGAGAATGGGTAAGTATGAAGGAAGAAGGGCCGGGTTTAAGAAGGCTGTTGTAAAGCTTACCCCCGACAGTAAAACTATTGAATTCTTTGAAGGCCTATAAAATCGGGAGGAGATAGAAAATGGCTATAAAAAAGTTTAACCCTACTTCTCCGGCAAGAAGATTTATGACAGTTTCAAATTTTGAAGAGATTACAAAAACCGAACCGGAAAAGTCTCTTGTTGTAACACTAAAAAGTCAAGCCGGAAGAAATAATTACGGGAAGATAACAGTAAGACACCGCGGCGGCGGACATAAAAGAAAATATAGAATTATCGATTTTAAAAGAGATAAGGTTGGTATACCGGCCAATGTTGCCTCAATAGAATATGATCCGAACAGAACGGCTAATATAGCTTTATTGCATTATGCAGACGGTGAAAAAAGATATATTATTTCACCAAACGGTTTAAAGGTCGGTGATACCGTTATATCGTCTGATGATGCGGATATAAAGGTAGGCAACACTTTACCTCTTAAAAATATACCTGTAGGCACCGTCATTCACAATATTGAAATGAAAGCCGGAAAAGGCGGGCAAATGGTCAGAGCGGCAGGAAATGCAGCACAGTTGATGGCTAAAGAAGGTAATTATGCACAAATAAGACTTCCATCAGGAGAAGTGCGTCAGGTAAGAATAGAATGCAAAGCTACTATAGGTCAAGTGGGAAATGTGGAACATGAAATTATATCAATAGGAAAAGCCGGAAGAAAGAGACATATGGGATTCAGACCTACAGTCAGAGGTTCCGCAATGAACCCTGTTGACCACCCTCATGGCGGCGGAGAAGGCAGATCTCCGGTCGGCAGACCAAGCCCGATGACACCTTGGGGAAAACCTACATTAGGTTATAAGACCAGGGACAAGAAAAAAGCTTCAAGCAAATTTATTATAAAGAGAAGAAAAGAAAAATAAGAAGATTATATATCCATAAAGTCGGGAAGGAGGCAAAAAAATGAGCAGATCCGTTAAAAAAGGACCTTTTGTAGAAGATAAACTATTAAAAAGAATAGTTGAAATGAATAAATCAGGAAAGAAAACTGTCCTTAAGACATGGTCGAGGAGTTCTACTATATTCCCTGAAATGGTAGGTCATACTATTGCCGTCCATGACGGAAGAAAGCATGTTCCTATTTATATAACTGAGGACATGGTTGGCCATAAATTAGGAGAGTTTGCTCCTACCAGAACGTTTAGAGGACATGGCAGCCATACGGAAAGGTCAACTGCGCTTAAATAAACCTTAAGAGGAAAAGGAGGTAATTTTTATGGAAGCCAGGGCAATTGCTAAATATATAAGGATTTCCTCAAGAAAAGTCGGCATAGTGCTTGACTTAATCAGAGGCAAAAAAGTTGGTGAGGCATTTGCAATTATAAAGCATACTCCAAAGGCTGCATCTGAGATATTGGAAAAACTGTTGAAATCAGCTGTGGCAAATGCTGAAAACAATTACAACATGGACGTTGATAAATTATATATTTCTGAGGCCTACGCAAACCAGGGACCAACACTGAAAAGATTTAGACCGAGGGCACAGGGCAGGGGTGTTAAGATACTGAAGAGAACCAGCCACATAACCCTTGTAGTTAAAGAGAAAGAATAAGAAGGAGGGAATTTTAGTGGGCCAAAAGGTAAATCCTCATGGATTAAGAGTAGGTATAATAAAAGATTGGGATTCCAGATGGTATGCCAACAAAAAGGAATATTCAGATCTTTTAATTGAAGATAATGAAATTAGAAAATATTTAAAAAAGAGATTATTTAATTCCGGCATATCAAAAATGGAGATTGAAAGAACATCGAACAAAGTAAAAATCGATATTTATACTGCAAAACCGGGTATGGTAATAGGCAGAGGCGGCTCGGGAATCGAAGCTGTGCGTAAAGAAGTCGAAAAACTTGTCGGTAATAAAAGCATTTCAATCAATATAAACGAAGTAAAAGTACCTGAATTGGATGCGCAATTGGTAGCGGAGAATATCGCTGCTCAGTTGGAAAAGAGAATATCTTTTAGAAGGGCCATGAAACAAGCGATGCAAAGGTCAATGAGAAGTGGAGCTAAAGGAATCAAAGCCATGACATCAGGAAGGCTCGGAGGCGCTGAAATTGCGAGAAGCGAATGGTACAGAGAAGGAACAATTCCCCTTCATACATTAAGGGCGGACATAGATTATGGTTTCTGGGAGGCAAATACAACCTATGGAAAAATCGGTGTGAAGGTTTGGATATATAAAGGGGAGGTACTTCCTAAGGCTAATACAAAAGTAGTTAAGGGAGAAGGAGCTGAATAAGATGCTAATGCCAAAAAGAGTTAAACGTCGTAAGCAAATGAGAGGCAGAATGACCG
>CAYXAT010000120.1:0-4669 GCA_964462065.1 uncultured Clostridiaceae bacterium
GGATGCCTCGGCTTTGGTTTTTCCGTAAAAACCTATGATTTTCTCAGGAGCAAAATTGTTCGTTTCAACTATTGTTTGTCCTTTGGGTAATTCCGTCAGGGCATGCACCGAGCTTACATGAAGAAGTTTTTTTACTTTATTTCGTATGCATTGTTTGACAATATTTTCAGTACCTTTGACGTTTACTTCAAATACTCTGCGATCATAATTCCATGAGGTTGAGACGATGCCTGCAGTATGAATTACAACAGTATCGGTATAAGGTGGAACGTTGAAAAAAAGTTGAAGATCATCATTATTTAAAACATCGCCTTTTTGAATATCAACATTATCCGGTACTCTTTCAATACCCCAATCATTGGGCAGTACAAGAGCGCGAACATTCTTTTTTTGTTTCATTAGTTCATGAATAATATTATTACCCAAGTAGCCGGTGGCGCCTGTGATTAAATATATAACGGCCATATTGATTCCTCCCCGTTATAAAGCTGTTACTAAAAGAATTGATTCAGCGATAAGCAAATTTGTGTATATTTGTATCTGTGTATGTTGTCAACTAAGCGATCAACCTAACTTGCTTATGCTAAAATATAGTATATGTATTTAAATAATTAAAAATCTAATTTAAGATGCCGTTATATTAAATCCTTGTATCAGCCTGTTATTATTGCATCTTTCTCTTAAAAAATCGGGGTCGGGGTATGCGGAGTTTTAGAATATACCTTATTCACCACTAATATATATATATGAAAGAAGTATTAGGGGTGAAAAAAATGAAAAGAGAGATTCGGGTCTTTTTGGTTATAGCAATATGTTCGGCAATGCTGTTTACCGGCTGCACCAATCCATTGGCGGCTTTGAGAGATTTTTTTAATAAAAAAACCGCTATAATAAATGAGGAGCCGGTAATGGATGAAGTGGCGGAAAAAGAAGATTTGAGTAATGTTACAAAGGAAATGCCTGATGGCACAAGGGCTACCGTGCTGTACTATAAAGATGGGGATAATCTGTTGGTTCCGGTTATGAGATATATACCTAAAGGAGATATGGGGATAGCGAAGGCAGCAATAAAAGGGATGATATACAGCCCTGAATTATCAGAAAACATTAAGCCCACCGGTCTGCATCCCACATTGCCACAAGGTACAGTTATTATCGGAGCTACTATAAAAGAAGACGGTTTGGCTATAGTTGATTTTAACGAGAATTTTTTAAATTTTGACAGCGTAGAAGGGGAAGCGTTAGGTATTAAAGCATTGGTATATACTTTAACTGAGTTTCCCAACATTGAATCGGTACAAGTAAAAATAGAGGGAAAAGAAATAGAAGAGATGCCTTACGGCACAAAAATAGGCAACTCGATAAAAAGATCAGAAATCAACTTGATTAAGCCGGACAAAATGGATGATAAAATGTCAAAAGTTATGGTATACTATCAAAAGAAAGGAAGCGGATACTATTCTTACTATGTTCCGTTGACTAAATTGGTATCCGGTTATACAAACAGCGCAGAAGCGGCACTTTACGCACTGTTGGAGGGACCGGGTTCTGATTTGGGGCTTAGGAATCCTTTTCCTGACGGCACTAAAATTTTAGGTGTAGAGGTAAATGATGGCGTTGCTTTCGTAAATTTTTCGGAAGAGATATTAAACATGACATCCATGTCTGAGGAGAGAGCTCTGACAAAAGCTGTTACTTTAACTCTGGGAGAGCTTGAATCTATTTCGAAAGTAAGATTGTTTGTCAACGGCAACACCATAGAAAACACTGAAAGCATTGGAAGTAAAGACTATTTAGACATACCTGTCTTTGTAAACTTTTATGAGTAGCAAAAGGATTAATACAATATAATATACGTTTGAAGGGATGATATACATGGATAGAATTGATGGTAGGGGCAGCGAGGAATTAAGAGACGTTAAAATAACTAGAAACTATATAAAACACGCGGAAGGCTCCGTACTTATTGAGATGGGAGATACAAAGGTTATATGTACAGCCAGCCTTGAAGAAAAAGTTCCGCCTTTTTTAAAAGGTTCCGGGAGAGGTTGGATAACAGGCGAATACGGGATGCTTCCCCGCTCCACTGAGATAAGAAAAATACGTGAATCCATAAGAGGCAGGGTAGATGGAAGAACGATGGAAATACAAAGACTTATAGGCCGTGCATTGCGTTCTGTGGTAAATCTGGATGAATTAGGAGAAAACACGATTTACATAGATTGTGATGTGATACAGGCAGACGGCGGGACAAGGACAGCCTCTATAACCGGAGCGTTTGTGGCGCTGGTGGATGCTTTGTATCATATGCATGACCGTGGCAAGTTAAAAAGGATTCCCATAGAAAGCTATGTTGCCGCTGTTAGCATAGGTGTCAAAGATGGTGAAATATTATTGGATTTAAACTATGCTGAAGACTCCACTTGCCAAGTGGATATGAATATTGTGATGACTGAAAAAGGTGATTTGGTTGAAATTCAGGGAACCGGCGAGGAAAAACCTTTTACTAAGAAGGATTTGGAGCAGATGATGGAGATAGGGGAAAAAGGTATTATGGCTTTGATAGACTACCAAAAGGAAAGTCTTGGGTCGCTAAGCCAACTTATTGAGGAGAAAGAGAATGGAAATGATTGCAGCCACGAATAATAATCACAAGCTTGAGGAAATAAGACAGATATTAGGTGAAGTGGGTTATGAAGTTTTTTCACTTAAAGATATCGGTCTAAATATTGAGATTGAAGAAACCGGTGCTACTTTTAAAGAAAATGCGCTGATAAAGGCAAGAGAAATATGTAAACTGACAAATCAGATAAGCATTGCCGATGATTCGGGCTTGGAGGTTGAAGCCCTGGGTGGCAAGCCGGGTGTCCATTCTGCCAGATATGCGGGGATTGACGGCGATGGGAAAGACAGTGCAAATAATAAAAAGCTGTTGGAAGTGATGAAAGACATACCCGAAGGCAATAGGAAAGCAAGGTTTTGCAGTGTTATTGCAATTGTATTCCCGGAGGGGCGAGAAATAACAGCCAAAGGATATATCAAAGGGAACATCGGATTTCATGGGGTCGGCGAGAACGGATTTGGCTATGATCCGCTTTTTATTATCGAAGGGCGGGACAAGACCATGGCACAGCTTGAGGCAGAAGAGAAAAATAGGATAAGCCACAGGGCTAATGCCTTAGAGAAAATAAAAGATAAGCTATTACTGGAAAAACTGATATAAAAAAGTCGTGGCTAAATCTTTGTCTGTATTTTGGCAATAGACGGTTCTACCATCATAAACATGTTTATTTAGGCTGCCTGCATAATAAAGATGCTTTCGTTTAATGCTGATTTATTAGGCAATATTTTTTTGTTTCAAATTCATATCTTCGATTCTACTCGATTTCATCTGAATATTTATATATAGTTTTCTACCGGTATATGTTAAAATATTGTGAATAGATGTAAAGGTTAGGGGGTTTTAAGTTGTATTATAAGAAGAAGTCTTGTTTGTTTATTTTGTTTTTATATTTATTTTCAATTATGTTTTCAGGTGTTGCGGCTGATACTATAAAAAATCCCAAGAATAGAGGTTTCAAAAGCTATAAAGATAAAGAAATAATAATAAAGCTGAAGGATACCGGAGAATTTAACCGTTTGGATGATTTTGCTGCGGGTAAAAACTTGAGATTCAAAGGCGCAATAATGGATGACCGGTTTAGAGTTTATGAAATAGATAATAAATCCAATGTGGAAGATATGGCAGATTTTTTAATGGAAAACGATTTGGTGGAATATGCACAGCCAAATTATATTTATAAACCTTTTTTTGTACCCAATGATGAATACTATAACTTTCTTTGGGGCTTACATAATGTGGGACAGGTTATAAATAGTAAAAAAGGATATGATGATATTGATATAAATGCTTCCGAAGCTTGGGATATAACAAAAGGGAGAGAGGAAATAGTTGTTGCCGTTATTGACGATGGTGTGTTCATTGAGCACCCTGATTTAAAAGATAACATTTGGATAAACAAAAATGAAATCCCCGATAACGGAATAGATGATGATGGCAACGGATTCATAGACGATGTTAACGGGTGGGACTTTTACGAGGATGAGAATTTAGTTTACAGTGAGGAATTCTATCATGGTACACATGTTGCCGGTACTATTGCTGCCTCATCAAATAATATAGGAATTCTTGGTGTAGCTCCTGAAATTAAGATAATGCCATTAAAGTTTTTTGGTCCTGATGGCGGTTATTCAACCGATGCAATTGCGGCTATAGAGTATGCTAAAGAAAACGGGGCTAATATAGTGAATTGCTCCTGGGGCGCTGACCCGGGGGCTCAATTTGATACGGCTTTAAAGGAAGCCATAGAAGAATCCGGTTTGCTTTTCGTTTTTGCAGCCGGTAATGCTAATAATGATAATGATACAAAACCAGTATATCCTGCTTCTTTAGATTGCGGGAACATAGTATCTGTAGCGGCAATAGATAACAAAGGGGTAAAGGATAGGCTTTCCAACTACGGAAAAATATCTGTTGATTTAGGCGCCCCGGGTTGCGATATACTGAGCACCATGCCGGGAAAAGACAATAATGGCATAATGACGGTTTCACAAGCTGTATATGATGAAGGCTCTTATGCATATCTTAGCGGAACTTCAATGGCGGCAC
>CAYXAT010000121.1:0-4656 GCA_964462065.1 uncultured Clostridiaceae bacterium
GAGCTTTGCTGCCATACAATAGAAGACTTTGAGATTATGGATAAGAGGGATAAAGTCTTTTTCAAAGTCAGTGAAGAGGTAAAAAAGATACAAGCGGAAGAGATAATTCCTTATTGGGACGGTAAAGCCATTAGGAATCTTCTGTTAAATAATATGGATGATGACTGGAAGGATTGCTACGATGGCGGCATATATACAGAGTTCATGGAACAAAGGTCACCCGGGCATACAGTAGCAGATGGAAAGATATATAAAAAAGGGTTTTTAGGTTTTAAAAAAGATATAGAAAAAGAATTAGAAAAGCTAGACTTTTTAAATGATACAGAAGCTTTTATAAAAAGAGAAGAATTAAAAGCAATGTCAATATGCTGTGACGCGATAATCACATTCGGCAAAAGGCATGCCGAAAAAGCCATTGAGATGGCGGCTGCGGAAAAGGATGAGAATAGAAGGACTGAGCTTTTAAAAATAGCCGAGGTTTGCACCTATGTACCGGCGCACGCACCGAGAGATTTTTGGGAAGCACTTCAGATGTACTGGTTTGTTCATTTAAGCGTAGTCACCGAGCTTAACACTTGGGATGCTTTTAACCCCGGAAGGCTTGACCAGCATCTCTATCCTTTTTATAAAAAAGGTATAGAGGATGGCTCATTGACGGATGATGATGCCAGAGAACTGTTGCAGCTTTTTTGGGTAAAGTTTAACAACCAACTGGCACCACCTAAAGTGGGTATAACATTGAAAGAAAGCGCCACTTACACAGACTTTGCCAATATAAACAGCGGGGGCTTGAAAATTGACGGTACAGACGGAGTTAACGATGTCAGCTATATGGTCTTTGATGTAATCGAAGAGATGAGACTTGTACAACCCAGTTCAAATATTCAACTCAGCAAGAAAAATCCGGACAGATTCCTTAAAAGAGCTTTAAAAATTTTGGAAACCGGCTTCGGGCAGCCCTCCATATTCAACGCTGAGACAGTAATAGAAGAAATGCTACATGCAGGCAAATCAGTAGAAGACGCAAGATGTGGGGGCACCAGCGGATGTGTTGAAACAGGAGCTTTCGGTAAGGAAGCTTATATACTTACCGGTTATTTTAATCTTGTCAAGGTTTTTGAAATAACCCTAAATAACGGTGTCGACCCAAGAACAAATAAAAAGATTGGCATAGAAACCGGAGATGCAAAAGATTTTAAAACCTATGACGAGTTATTCGAAGCTTATAAAAAACAACTCAATCATTTCATTGAAATAAAAATCAAAGGAAACAACATAATAGAAAAATTATATGCCGATACCATGCCGTGCCCATTCCTTTCAATAATAATCGATGACTGTATAAAGAAAGGCAAAAATTATAATAGAGGCGGGGCAAGATATAACACAAGATATATACAGGGTGTGGGTATAGGTACATTGACAGATAGCTTATCATCAATAAAAAAGCATGTATTTGATGATAAAACATTGACTATGGCGGAGCTGCTTGATGTTTTAGCGTGCGACTTTGAGGGCAGAGAGGACATTCGCCAACTATTTCTAAACAGGACCCCCAAATACGGCAATGATGATGATTATGCAGACGATATTATGAAAGAGGCATTTGAAGCCTATTATAATGAAGTAAGCGGTAGACCTACCGTATGTGGCGGCACCTATAGGATTGATATGCTTCCGACAACATGTCATGTGTACTTCGGTGAGGTGACCAATGCAACCCCTGATGGCAGAAAAGCCGGTAAACCCCAATCGGAAGGTATTTCACCGGTTCAAGCCAGTGACAGAGTAGGCCCAACCGGAGTAATAAAATCGGCAAGCAAAATGGACCATATTAAAACAGGGGGTACGTTACTTAATCAAAAGTTTACTCCGGATTTAGTTAAAACAGAAGAAGGGCTTGATAAATGGGCACAGCTTGTAAGAACGTATTTTAAATTAGGCGGACATCATATACAGTTTAATGTTGTTGATGCGGATACACTGAGACAAGCGCAAAAAACTCCGGAAGAGTATAGGGACTTAATTGTCAGGGTAGCCGGATACAGCGACTATTTCAACGACTTGGGCGAAAACCTTCAAAATGAAATAATTGAAAGAACTGAACATAAAGGTTTTTAGTATTGGGCGGAGGAATTTCTCCGCCATTACTTATTTACGACAATATTTTACCATAATGGGGCTAAATATGATTTTTTTGTAGACGGTATGCTATAGTAAGTATAATCATTGATAGGTGGTGCCTTATGAGAAAAATAGAAAAAATTATAGAAGATATGAAATATATATTTGAAAGCTTGCATGATGGTATTTCTATCATAGATCATAGAGGCGTCATTATTTATGTTAATGATTCTAACACAAGGATAACTAAAAGAGAAAAAAGCTTCTTTATAGGTAGGCATGTTATGGAAACTGTACCGGATTCGGGCATGGCAGCAGCGCTGAGCACCGGTAAGAAATTGATAGGGATAACTACTCATGTATTTGAGGCTACAGTAATATCAAATATTGTTCCTATAATGGATGGCAATAGCGTGATAGGTGTTATATCTATATTCAGAGACATCACTGATGTAAAAGAATTAACTGATAAACTTGACTATGCAAATACAACAATAAAACAACTTTATGAAAAGTTGAAAGAAGTAAATGAAAATAAAAGTGATTTTGTTATAGGGCAAAGCAGCATAATGAAGGAAGTAATAAAAATTGCCCTTAAAGCTGCTATTGTTGATTCAAACCTTCTTATAGAAGGTGAAAGTGGCACTGGAAAAGAAGTATTGGCAAGATTTATCCACAAAAGCAGCCCAAGAAAGGATAAACCCTTCCTTGCAATAAACTGTGCTTCCATACCATTTAACCTGTTGGAGTCAGAACTCTTCGGTTATGAGGAAGGAGCATTTACAGGAGCAAGAAAAGGAGGGCATCCCGGGTATTTTGAAATGGCTGCAGGCGGTACACTTCTTTTAGATGAAATAGGGGATATGGATATCGCTCTTCAATCGAAGCTTCTAAGAGTAATACAAAATAAAGAGCTAATCAGAGTCGGCGGTAATAAAGTAATACCTTTGGATGTGCGAATAGTAGCTGCTACCAACAAATGTTTAAGGGAATTGGTAGACAAGGCTAAATTCAGGGAAGATCTTTATTATAGATTGGAGGTAATACGGATAAGGATACCTTCTTTATCTGAAAGAACGGAAGATATAATCTATTATATAGATAACATGATGGATAAAATGAGTAAAAGGTTAGGCAGGGACATCAGTATAGGAGAAGATGCTTTAAAAATATTGAAAGACTATTATTATCCCGGGAATATAAGAGAACTTGAAAATATATTGGAACGGGCTGCGGTAATGGACGAGGACAATATAATCAGCATAAAAGATTTACCTTTATATTTGGTTGAATCGGTTAGCATAAATAAGAGTGAGTTAAATCTCAGCTACTCGGATCATTTTCCCACTATGGAAGAGGTAGAAAAGGATGTAATAAACAGTGCCCTAAAAAAGTATGAGAATAAATCCAAAGCAGCTGATGTATTGGATATATCAAGGGCTTCCTTGTATAGAAAAATTGAAAAATATAAAATCTCTGAAATAAGTAAATAAGCAAATAAATAAAAGGTGAGTCAATATGACACAATTCTTAATAGAACCTACATATAGTGTAACATTATGATACAACGTACAAAAATAAGTGTATCATAGAGAGGCATGTTTGTGATTTTCTTAATAAAATCTTTTTTAAAAATTTCATCGATGCAGTCAGGACAACGGGTGGCATAAACTTATCATTAATAATTCTGGCATGGTCTTTGCAACAATACTTTTATACATGCTTTATAATTTCTGCAAATATTTATGATATAAAATATTAATAAAAAGGAGGAAAAGAAATGAAGAAACCGGAACCGTTTAAAATCAAAATGGTAGAACCCATTGAACTTATTCCAAAAGAGGAACGAATAAAAGCTCTTGAGAGAGCAGGTTACAACCCTTTTTCATTAAAAGCCGAAGAGATTTTTATAGACATTCTGAGCGATAGTGGGTCAGGGGCAATGAGTGATAGACAGTGGGCAGGCCTTATGATGGGTGATGAATCTTATGCCGGCAGCAGGAACTTTTACCACCTGGAGGCGGCGGCTCAGCAGCTATTTGGTTACAAATATATCATACCTTCACATCAAGGGCGTGGTGCGGAAAAGGTATTTTTCCCGCAAATGATAAAAAAAGGCCAGGATGTATTGGGAAATATGCATTTTGACACAACTATGGCACATATTGAACTGGCAGGAGCCCATGCAATAAACTTAATTCATGACAGAGCGTTTGATACCGTTACCCCATATCCTTTTAAAGGTGATTTTGACTTAGAGAAATTAGAGAACTACATTAAAAACAGAGGCGTAGAAAATATTGCTTTCTTGATTATAACAGTGACATGCAACAGCGCGGGGGGCCAGCCTGTTTCCATGGGCAATATAAAGGGCGTTAAAGAAATATGCGATAAATACGGCATCAGAGTATTTATTGATGCGGCAAGGTTCGCAGAGAATGCATATTTCATAAAAATTCGTGAAAAAGGCTATGAGAACACATCGATTAGAGATATAGTAAAAGAAATGTTCTCTTATGCGGAAGGCTTCAC
>CAYXAT010000122.1:0-4586 GCA_964462065.1 uncultured Clostridiaceae bacterium
TCCGCCGGATGCTGCATCATGCCAACCGTCAAATCTATAACCACTTCTTTCAAGTAGCGGCAGTCCACCTAATTTGCCATCAAAATCTGTCGTGACTTCAAACTTCTCTTCACCATATTGGTGATCAAGGGTAATTTTGTATCTCACTTTATCTGTCGCTTTAACTATGCTGATTGGACTTTGAACAGGGCCTGCAGTATTTGCACCGTTAGCCGCTTCGTTGGTATTCGTTACCATTGCGTAGTATTTGTCTTCTGCTCCGATAGTCGTCGGTGCGATTATATTCAATATGCCATCTGTGTCTTTATATTCAGGCTTAAGTGTTAGTTTTGTATCACTTGTCGGCTTGGGCTCAGTTCCTTTCATTTTGTACCATTTATAGCTTAGTACACCATCATCATCCACCAATGCCATTTCTGTTATTGTTTGTTCAGTACCTTGGGTAAACAAGTATTCCCTAACATCGGTATCATCAAAATATGGAGTTGCCGCATCGAGCTCAACTACAATTGTTGCAACATTACTTGTTATTCTTCCCGGTTGATGACCGGTTACATTATTTGTGACGATTGCATAATAATATTTGGTCCCCGCTGTATCCGTTGGTGGAGTGTAGCTGTTTTCTTTCCCTATGTTAACCAATATATCGTCTGATTTTGTGCTGTTGCTATTATCTTCGCTTTCATACCATTGATAGCTTAAGGTGCCGCTCCCTGTGGCTGTCACAGTCAATGCCACTGCCTCATCATCCATTTTATAAGTTTTGTCTTGCGGATGAACACTAATTGACGGCTCTGCTGCCGTTGGCAAAGACTTATCTGCTATATATAGCTGTAATGTTTTGCTGGCAGTTGCTTTTTTATCCTCAGTAGTTGCAATTAGCTTAACAGTAAAATTGCCTGATACTGTAGGAATCCCCGTTATCTTATCACCGCTTAGATTTAACCCTTGGGGCAATCCACTGGCAGTCCAGTTAAGGGGTTTAGAGTTAGTTGCAGTTCCTTTTAGCTTAACACCTGCATAAGCTTTATTGATTTCCCCATCGGGTAATAGATTGTTTTCTATAGAGACGAAAACCGGATCATCATCTTCAATAAGAATATATTTATACGTCACGATATCACTATTGCTTTTCGCTACTCCGCCTAACCCAAATAAAGTGTCTGCATAGGCACGGATAGTGGCATCCTCAGTTATGGATATATCAATTGTACCGGGGGCTATTACATCTGTACCTATAAATTCACCGCCATTTATGCTGTAGAAAATTCTTACTAACTTGTCTGTATAGCTATGTGTTAATTTAATAGTTTCCAACTCGTTTTTCTTATAGGTACCCGAAGGCTTATTTGCTGACGGAGAAGCAGCTTTCACCGGGTTTTTCACTTGAATAGTTAGATCCTTTGTTACCCAATCACTATTTAGGTCATTTTTAGCCTTAACGGTAAAATTAAATGTTCCTGTTTGTGGAGGAAATGTACTTTGCAAAGTAATATTACCTTTTCCATCTGCGGCAGAGTGGGTAATCCATTCCGGAAGTCCTACAATTTCATATTCAGGTCTCGGTACACCGTCAATATAAACAAATAACAGGTTTGCCATATTGGTGTACATAGTGGCAGTCGTATCATTTGCATTTTCTTTATCAAAGCTGATAGTCGTCGTCTTTTTATTGCCGCCTTCTTCTACAATGTAAAGAAAAGCATAAGCTTTTTCAGACAATCCATCATTATTAGTAAATTTAAATGTCAAATAAGAATAATCAGGATAGCCATTTTTATTAATTCCAGTACTTACAGTGGGTTTTCCTGTTATTTTACCATCCCCATTAAGTGTAAGTCCATTAGGCAATGTTCCGTCAATGCTCCATGTGCCAGGTTTATCAGAATAGATTGAATCCTTTAGCATATCCTTGCAATCATATTCCTTGTTTACCTCTCCGTAGGGAAGGTATACAAACATTCCGTCTGTTAGCGCCGGTGCCTTTGTTACTTTTAATTTTACAGTTGCGCTGACAGTACTGTCATTATAACCTTTTGCATTTATGGTAAAAGTGTGTTCTTCTTTTTCAGCAACATCCTTTCCTACAACAATGCGTCCGGGACCTCTTGGATCATTGGAAGATGTTAAGCTTACACCAGCAGGGGCATCGAGCAACCAATATTGAATAGTCCCTGTGCCTTCTTTAAGCAGATTTGGGAAAGGAGTTTCTTTACCATGGGGTGCTGTAAGTTCAATTATAGGCTTTTCAAATTCAGGTCTTGCATGGATATAAAGGCTGAATTCCTTAGTAGCCGGTATCTCACCGGTAACCTCTGCCTGTACAGTAAATTTGAATTCTCCGCTGTAGTCTGGCTTAGGTGTACCCTCTATTTCACCTGTGTTAATATTTAGATTCAATCCTACAGGAAGAGCACCGCCTACCACAGTCCATCTTACATCTCCACCGCCGGAAATATTAAGTTTTTTCCCTTCATATTCTTCACCTTTTATTCCATCCGGTAATTTTGTGTTTGTAGTTATCTCAATAGGTGCGGTAACTATAATATTAATAGTCTTTTCATATCCGCCGACCACATTTGCTTTTATGGTCAAGGGCCATTTGCCTGCCTGGGTAGGTGTACCCCTAAAACCGGGCAAAGCTAAGTTTTTTACAAATTCTAATCCCGGAGGCAGCTCCCCTACGCAAGACCAATTTTCATTATCAACAGGTCCTCCTATATTCTCCGCATATATTCCATTGGAACTTTTACCCTGTTTAAATATTAATTCCTCTGTGCTAATCCGTGGTCTGGCACCTTCTCCTCCAACTTGAAGGAGGAAAATATCTATACCTTTGTTATAATACATATCAGTCCCAACACACTGAATTAAATACTTCCCAGTTTTGGAGGGTGCAGGAAATTTTATTCCGTTTGGTTGAAATTTTTCACTTTTAGCTATTGCAGCTCCATCATAGTAGCTCCATTCATAGTTTAACATTAAGTTTTCAACTTTATCAGAATATGCTACCAACTTGACCTGGTCACCTGAATTAACTGGATTTTCCTCTGCCGTTATAGTTATTTTCGGTGCAGGTTCTTCGCTGACTCGGACATCAAAATAAGCTGAAGATGCTCCTATTATTTCATTATTGGCATCGTATTCATTTGCATTAAAAATATAAGTTGTTAGCCCTTTTTTAGTTGTGTCTACCATAAGCTCAGTGGTGCCAAATATATTTTTTCCTTCATCAAGGTTATAGATACTATATTTAAGCTTTGTTTTTCTATCTAATCCAATATCTTCAAAATATGGTTCTACTAAAGCTGTGATTTTATAATTCTTTACGGTATTTGAAATCTGGTAGTAATCATCCTCAACTTCTGGTGTAAAGCTAATCTTGGGTGAGCCGGGTAATACTTCAAATTTTTTAGAGGATTTAGACAGATTCTGTTTTATCCATGTTAGATCCCTTTTTCTGCCATCATATTTAAACTTGGCATCTTCATTAAATGTTATAGAAGAAATTCCACCTGCTATTTCAGTTTCATGTAAATCTACATTCCACTCATGGCTGCCCAAAGCACCTTGCCTTACAATCATCTTTTCTGTGGTAAAATTACCTCCATTTACAAGGAAAGATATTTTATCCTTATTAATCGCGGCATCAATAACATATCTTTGGATCCATGTAGCTCCCATTAATCGGTAGTTCCCACCATTTATTATCACCTTACCAGCTAAACTTGCATCCTGTACTGTCTTTATGGTGGAATTACCATAGGAGTGGAAAGTCCCATCGTTTATTACAGTTATCCCCTCATAATGGCGTACTGCATTACCACTGGAAAGATTATAAGCCCAACCATCATAGTATGTGGTAGAGGGCTTTTCTTTCATCATATAGCCCCTATTGAGATTGAAGCACCAGGTTTTGCTCTTGCGACCTGCTATGAATTTGCCTCCATCGATAACTAGGGTTCCTTTTCTGTTTAAAAACACATTATGCCCAGTCCTGTTTTCGACGGCGTAAGAGAAACCGCTTTTTTCGCTTAGCTGTGAATGGTGCCAAACTTCTCCTCCACCTTTGGAATCAAAAACATGCAGGTTGCCCCCTTGGTTTATAAAAAATACAGCTAATTCCTTTTCAGTAGTTTTCCTGGATCTGGTTGACTGGTCTACCAATTCAATCTTATATCCGTTTAAATCTAAAGATTTTTTATCATGTATACTAATTAAATTAGCCGCCCCGTCAAGATTATCCATATCATATTCGTATTCATATTTTATATTAGCACCTAATATAACTTTTTCGCTCTTCCCCAATCTGCTTAATGCAGTTTTTAAACTTGACCAGCTTTTTACCGTTATCGCATTCGATTCTTCGTTACCTTCTGCATAGACAGGCAGAGTTACTGCCGGGAATATGCCTAATACCATGGATAGTGCCAGCAGTATGCTTATAAATTTTTTTATCTTTTTTCCTTTCAATGGTTTTCCTCCTTTGAATACTTTTTGTTCCCCTTTTTACGCTAGAGCTTTTATAGCGGCAACTACCTCCTCTACACGGGTATTTGCAGTAGTAAAACCGTCTATTTTACCAT
>CAYXAT010000123.1:0-4568 GCA_964462065.1 uncultured Clostridiaceae bacterium
AAGTTGCCGACAATATCATTAAAAAATCGCCTTTGTTAAAGGAAAGACTGTTTCCCTCAAAGCTCAGTAAGAAAAGACCGAATGCAGCTATAAGTGTACTGATTACAATTTTTTGTTGTATTTTTGTTTTCAAGAATAGATATGAAAAAAAAGGCACAAAAATAACTGCCAACCCGATAAAGAATCCTGCTTTTGATGCGGTTGTATATTGCATTCCTATGGTTTGAAATGCATAGGTAGCAAAAAGTAAAAAAGCAAGGATGAAGCTTGGTTTTATAATACTTTTATCAATATTCCTCAGCTTTTTATAAAAGATTGCCGATAAAAGTGAACCTGCTATTATAAATCTCAGGGCTATGATATACATGGGTGTTATTGTTTGTAAGGCAAACTTTGTAACCGGAAAACCTGCCCCCCAGACGACTGTAACTAATAATAAAACAAGGTCTGCTTTATAGGAATTTTTCATGATATCGCTCCAATCTTTTATGCCGCTACTATGGTATTATAGCAAAAAAATTGTTCTATTGACATACCTTGAGGTTCTATATATAATAATATTCATAACATGCGTAACAAAAGCAATGACGGAGAGAAGTAACGGAAAGATACCTTTTAGAGAGCCGGCGGGTGGTGAAAGCCGGAAGGTGAAGTCTGTGAAATACACTTCCAAGCTGCCGGCTGAAATTATTAGTAGGCCGAGACGGGGGCTTCCGCCGTTATCACGGAAGAGAATATAAGTTTGTATTCTTAATGAGTTGGGCATTAAGCCAATTAGGGTGGTACCGCGAGCCATTCGTCCCTATACCGGGATGGATGGCTTTTATATTTTAAACAGGAGGAATAAGTATGGATAAAAGAAACGTATTTGATGTTTTACAAGAAAGAGGTTTTATCGAACAAGTCACTCATGAAGAAGAATTAAGGGAACTATTTGATAAGGAATCCGTTACTTTTTATATTGGTTTTGATCCTACCGCCGATAGTTTACATGTAGGCCATTTTGTTCAAATGATCGTTATGGCACATATGCAACGTGCCGGTCATAGACCTATCGCATTGTTGGGCGGAGGTACGACAATGGTAGGAGACCCAAGCGGCAGAACCGATATGAGGCAGATGCTTACACAGGAGGAAATCAACGCTAATGCCGAAAAATTTAAAGTTCAATTTCAAAAACTTATTGATTTCAGCGAAGGTAAAGCCATCATGGATAATAACGCCAATTGGCTCCTTGATTTGAACTATGTTGATTTCCTCAGAGAGATAGGGGTACATTTTTCTGTAAATCGTATGCTTACCGCTGAGTGTTATAAAAGCAGACTGGAAAAAGGACTGACCTTTATTGAATTTAACTATATGTTGATGCAGTCTTACGATTTCTTAGAGCTATACAGAAGATACAACTGTAAGCTACAGATGGGCGGGGATGATCAATGGTCTAATATTATTTCAGGTGTTGATTTAATAAGAAGAGTGGAGGGTGGCGGTGCTTACGGCATGACTTTTTCACTTCTGACAACCAGTGAGGGTAAAAAAATGGGCAAAACTCAATCCGGTGCTGTATGGCTTGATCCTGAGAAAACAAGTCCTTTTGATTTTTATCAGTATTGGAGAAATATTGATGATGCAGATGTGGAAAAATGCTTGGCACTTCTTACTTTCTTACCTATGGAGGAGGTTAGAAGGCTGGGTTCATTGCCGGGGAATAAGATTAATGAAGCCAAAACTGTGCTTGCTTACGAAATTACAAAATTGGTTCATGGTGAAGAAGAGGCTGTAAAGGCAAAAAAAGCTGCGGAAGCTTTGTTCGGTGCCGGAGATGATATGGATTTAGTACCTACGACTGAATTAGATAAGATGCTTTTCGAAAAGGGAATGAATATAATCGATTTATTGACGGCTACAGAATTGGTATCATCTAAAGGAGAAGGTCGAAGGCTTATTAATCAGGGAGGTCTTTTGCTGAATGAGGAAAAGGTTGAAAGCATAGATTTAGTTGTTAACTTAGATGATTTTAAGGATGGGTCTTTGATTCTTAAAAAAGGGAAAAAGACCTATCATAGAGCATTGATAAATTAACAAAATATAAAAAAGATGGAGAACCTAACTCCATCTTTTTTTGTATCTTATTTTGCTTCTTCAAGGGCTTTATTTGCCAGTTCTTTAAAGTTTTCACCGGAATGAGTGGCGCCGCCTGTTGCATCAACCTGTGACGGAACCTGCTTCTCTACAAGTTCATTTCCGAATTTTTCGTATGTGGAAACAATATCAACCTTGTTAATGTTCATAAAGTTCTCCTTGTATTCTTCATCCTCTGTTTTAAATTTATTGGTTTCAGAAGAAAACTCATTATACTTTGCATCCGTGATTTTGCCATTTTCTACGACTACAGTTACTTCGGGAGTCCAGCCTTTATCGTCAGGCTCGCCTTTCGCAGTATAAGTACCGTCCTTATAAGTCATATCATTTCCTTCTGATGGTCCGGGTGTTGGAGTCGGCGCTTCATTTTTCGGTGCACATCCTAATGCCAAAACCAGTACGAACGCTATCATTAATACTAAACGGTATCTTTTTTTCATTTCTATTCCCCCTTAGGTTTAATTAGTTTGATGTAATTTGTTTTGAGATTTTAGTTAACATAATAAATATGTTTTTTATTATATCATAATAATACAAAAAGCAACATTTATTTTTAAAATCTTCCTTAAAAATAGTTTATCCAAAAAAAATCATTTTATAACAGGGCTAAAAAATACCTAACATATAAAAACTATTGTTGTAATCCTGCATACGAGCAGGTTTAATGAATTAAAAAATCTTCTGAAGGAAAATGACTGCAGTGATATAATGGTATTATAGTTAAGATAATAAATGGAGGCGGTTAAATGAATACACCCGTACTTCAGGTTGAACTGAGCAAAATTACACATAATGCTAAGATGATGAAAGAGTTATGTAACAGTAAAAGTATAGATATTTGCATAGTCACCAAAGGGTTTTGTGCTGAATTGCCTATTGTGCGAGCCATAGTGAATTCAGGGGTGAACTTTTTTGCGGATTCAAGAATTCAGAACATAATAAAAGTAAAGAGTGTGTTTCCTGATGTTAGATATATGTTGGTAAGAATACCGAAAATAAGTGAAGCAAATGAAGTTATACAATATGTAGACATAAGTCTTCAATCTCAATTGGAAATTATAAAAGCTTATTCCCGTACAGCCGAAAGCCTGGGCAAAGTCCATGATATAATTCTTATGGTAGATGTGGGGGATTTAAGAGAGGGTGTTTTGGCTGAGAACATTTTGGAAACAGTAAAGGATATATTACCTTTAACTGGTGTTAGGTTGGTTGGAATAGGAACCAATGTGGGATGTTATGGCGGTATTATGCCAACTTTACAAAACACTGAAGTATTGGTCAAAGTAAAGAATGATATAAAAAATAATTTTGGTCTGGATTTAGAATACATATCAGGCGGTTCTACTTGTACCACTAAGCTATTATATGAAGGTAATCTGCCAAAAGAAATAAACAATTTAAGAATTGGTGAAGCTGTGATTTTGGGTGAAGACAGCACCAACGGCATTTTCATAGACGGATTTTATAATGATGCCTTTACACTATACGCTGAAGTGATAGAGCTAAGAACCAAACCTTCCGTGCCTATCGGGGAGATGGGTTATGATGCTTTCGGATGTAAACCTGTTTTTGAAGATAAGGGAAAAAGAAAAAGAGCAATTCTCTCTATAGGACGTCAAGATGTGAGAATTGAGGCCTTAACACCTATTTATAAGGGAACAGGAATTTTGGGAGCCAGCAGCGATCACCTTCTTTTAGATATTACGGATTGTAAAGAAAAGATTGAACCCGGTAGTGTAGTGCCCTTCCGATGTGCTTATTCTGCTGTACTTACTCTTACCACCTCACCCTATGTTTATAAAAAGTTTATAGAGTAGGGGTAACAATTTGGGCAGCAAATGTACTTATGAGTTTTTTTATCGTATCATTTCCGAATCAGAGGATCTTTTAAAGGCAATGTTTTATTGCCAATCTGGAACGAGGTCAAAGACTTCCATTAAGTATTTAGATGCTTTTAAAACATAATTTCTATTGACAAAGTATAGCAAAAGGCATAAGCTATATATGAACATATGAACAGGTATTCATATAATATAGGAGAGATGAATATGAAAAAAGATAATAAGGTAGTTGAATGTTGTGAAACGAGCGTAATTCATGAAGATATAATCAAAATAGTTGCGGAGCAAATACCTGATGAAGATTTGCTATATGAGCTGGCTGACCTTTTTAAGGTTTTTGGTGATAGTACCAGGGTCAGGATTTTGCACGTTCTGTCAGTATCCGAAATGTGTGTCTGTGATATCGCCGCTGTATTGGATATGACTCAATCGGCTATATCTCACCAACTTAGAATTTTAAAAAATGCTCGGTTGGTGAAGAACAGAAAAGAAGGCAAGGTTGTTTATTATTCTTTGGATGATGAGCATGTTAAACATATATTTGATCAGGGCATGGAACATATAAAGCATAGATAGCGGAAAGCG
>CAYXAT010000124.1:0-1719 GCA_964462065.1 uncultured Clostridiaceae bacterium
AGAATACCTCCCGTCTTTCTAGTTCACTCCGTAATTCATTTTGTTTAATGCGCTGACAAAGGCTTTTGCACTCGCTTCAATTATATCGGTGCTTATACCGTTACCCGTATATACTTTGCTGCCTCCGTTTATTTTTACGATTACTTCTCCAAGGGCATCCTTTCCTCCGCCGATAGCTTTTATAAAGTAATCCTTCAATGCTACTTGACGTCCCGTGGCTTTTTCTATTGCTTTAAATACGGCATCCACCGGTCCGTGTCCGCAGGAAGCTTCTTCTATTGATTTTCCTTCAAAATTTACTCTTACTGTAGCGGTGTTTACCATCTTGTTTCCGCAGGAAACTTGAAAGTATTCTAAATTATAGGTTTCAGGTATTTGAAAAATATCTTCGGATATGATTGCATCTATATCCCTGTCGGATATGTCCTTTTTCTTATCCGCCAGGTCTTTGAATTTCTTAAAAGCTTCGTTTATTTCGTTTTTGTCCAAATTCGTATATCCAAGCTCTTTCAGCCTTTCCTCAAAAGCATGCCTGCCGGAATGCTTGCCCATAACCATGGAGTTAGTCTTAAGACCTATGGATTCGGGAGTCATAATTTCATAGGTTTCTCTATTATTTAGTACCCCATGTTGGTGTATTCCCGATTCATGGGCAAAGGCATTGGCTCCTACCACTGCCTTATTTATTTGTACCGGGACACCGGTAAGCTTACTTACAATATTGCTTGTCCTCATTATATGCTCCGTTGTTATTCCCGTTTCACACTTATAATAGTTTTTCCTCGTCCTAAGTGCCATAACCAACTCTTCCAGTGAAGCATTACCGGCTCTTTCTCCAAGACCGTTTATGGTACATTCTATCTGTGTGGCTCCGTTTTCTATAGCGGCAAGGGAGTTTGCCACCGCAAGACCCAAGTCATTGTGGCAGTGAACGCTGATTTCTGCCTTATCTATATTGGGCACATTATCCTTGATCTTTTTTATATATTCACCAAATTCAGTAGGGGTTGAATAGCCTACTGTATCCGGGATATTAACCACATCTGCACCCGCTCCAATTACCGCTTCCAGTATTCTATACAGGAATTCCGGCTGTGTCCTTGTAGCATCCTCAGGTGAAAACTCAACCTGAACATTGTGGCTTTTGGACTTTGCATATTTAACCGCTTTAACTGCGTTATGCAATACCTCTTCCGGATTCAGTTTTAATTTATATTTCATATGAATATCCGAGGTAGCGATAAAGGTATGAATTCTTGGTCTCTCGGCATATTTTACCGCATCCCATGCCCTGTCAATATCTGTTTCTGAAGCCCTGGCCAAGCCAGTAATAACCGGTTTTTTGATATTTTGTGCAATGGCTTTTACCGCTTCAAAGTCTCCGTTGCTTGCTATGGGAAAGCCTGCTTCAATGCAATCAACCCCAAGCTCCTCCAATTGTCTTGCTACTGCCAGTTTCTCCTTAATATTTAAGTTCACTCCCGGTGTCTGCTCTCCATCCCTCAGTGTCGTATCAAATATCTTTATTCTTTTTACCACAATTTTTCCTCCTCTATACTATAAATTTACTGCATCTGCAATTATATCTCCCATTCTTTCTGTTCCTACCAAAGTCATACCTTTTTGCATAATATCAAAGGTTCTGCAGCCTTTATCCAAGGCTTTATGAACTGCTTCTTCCACATTCCTTGCCGCTTCTTTCATATGAAAGCTGAATTC
>CAYXAT010000124.1:1819-4539 GCA_964462065.1 uncultured Clostridiaceae bacterium
AGCTCCCGGACTATCATAAGCTCAACTCCCTCATCTAATATATCTTCCCTTAAAGGAGATGCGGATTTTAGCTGAGGGAATAAAACAACGGGTCGCAGATTGGCGAACACCCCTAATTCCTTTCTAATGCCTAAAAGTCCCGCTTCCGGTCTCAAAGTACCGGGTAAAGCATCCCATTTAGGACCTCCCACTGCTCCAAGGAGCACTGCATCGCTTTTCTTGCAGATATCAACGGTTTCATAAGGCAAAGGACAGTTTGTTTTGTCTATGGCTATGCCTCCTAAAAGCAATTCTTCATATTCAAATTGAATATTGTATTTTTTAGAGACGGCTTTCAGGACCTTTACCCCTTGTTTAATTACCTCGGGTCCCACACCGTCCCCCGGTATTAGCGCAATCCTTTTCTTCATTCTGCCACTAACTCCTTTTTAATTTGATTGATCAGACCCCCCGAATTCATTATTGACTGCATAAAATCCGGAAAAGGGGAAGCTTGATATATCTTATTTTTAGTAATATTTTTTATAATTCCGTGACCCGTATCCACAGTTATTTCGTCTCCCTCTTCAATATCTATTGCCGCTTCCTTACATTCCATAATAGGCAAACCAATATTGATTGAATTTCTATAAAAAATCCTTGCAAAGGTCTCTGCTATTACAATACCAATACCCGCAGCTTTAATAGCTATAGGAGCATGTTCCCTGGAGGAGCCGCAGCCAAAATTCTTTCCTCCGAGGATTATATCCCCTACTTTTACATTCTTAATAAAGTTACTGTCCAAATCTTCAAAGCAATATATACCTAACTGTTTAGGGTCACTTGTGGTTAAACGCCTTGCAGTAATAATCAAATCCGTGTCAATATTATCTCCATATTTGAACACTTTGCCGTTAATCATATTATATTACCTCCTCCGGGGATGATATTTTACCTGTTATTGCGGAAGCCGCGGCTATGGCGGGACTGGATAAGTATACTTCACTTTTCGGATGTCCCATCCTTCCCACAAAATTTCTGTTTGTAGTGGCTATTGCTCGCTCTCCTTCCGCCAATACGCCCATATGTCCCCCAAGGCAAGGCCCGCATGTGGGTGTGCTGACAACAGCACCTGCTTTTATGAATATTTCTATAAGACCTTCCTTTAATGCATCAAGATATATCTTTTGCGTTGCAGGGATGATGATAAGCCTGACATTTTTGTTTACTTTTTTACCTTTCAATACTTTAGCGGCGATTCGCATATCCTCCAATCTACCGTTTGTGCAAGAGCCTATCACAGACTGGTCAATCCTTACATCGTTTGCTTCATCAATGGTTTTTATATTTGACGGGAGATGTGGGAATGCCACGATGGGCTTGATCGCAGCAAGATCAATTTCGTATATTTCCCTATAATTTGCATCCTTATCATTTTCAAATACTCTATATTCTCTTTTTGAATGGTCTTTCATGTAGGAGACAGTCTTTTTATCCACTTGAAATATACCATTCTTTGCTCCTGCCTCAATTGCCATATTTGCCATTGTAAACCTATCGTCCATAGTAAGATATTGCAATCCATCGCCAAAAAACTCCATGGATTCATATAAAGCGCCGTCAACCCCAATTTTGCCTATAATGTACAGTATGATATCCTTCCCGCTAACCCATTTCCCGGGCTTGCCTTTTAAAATAAACTTAATTCCGCCGGGGACTTTAAACCAAGCCTCGCCCGTTGCCATAGCGGCGGCCATATCGGTGCTGCCTATCCCGGTGGAAAAAGCCCCCAGTGCACCATAGGTGCATGTATGAGAATCCGCTCCTATTGCGACGTCCCCTGCAACGACAAGACCTTTTTCCGGGATAAGTGCATGTTCTATACCCATTTCGCCAATTTCAAAATAATTTTCTATATCCATTTTTCTTGCGAACTCCCTTACATATCTGCACTGTTCAGCGGAATTAATATCCTTATTGGGAGTAAAATGATCCGGTACGATTGCTATTTTCCTTTTATCAAACACTTGAGATATCCCAATACTTTCAAATTCCTTAATTGCTATGGGAGTTGTAATGTCATTTCCCAACACTAAATCAACTTTTACTTTTATCAGATCACCGGCTTTGATGAAATCAAAGCCGGCATGATCTGCCAAAATCTTTTGTGTCATAGTCATCCCCATGTTTCTAATCCCTTCTTCCTTAAATATTTGTAATGCTTTCTAAAATGCCAATGCCATTCCGTAGTCATTGTTGTCATTCTCTTTCATCTCGCTAAGATAATCAAAAAACTGTCTTTCCTGATTTTCAAAACTATCCATACTAATCCTCCTTTCAATAAAAAAAACAGCCTTCTCTGCTCGGGGCGAGAAAACTGTTCGCGGTACCACCCAATTTATCACTTAATTTTTTAACGGCTTTTGCCGGCAAGACTTACTTTCATTTCAGTCCGCAGCTCCGGGGTGAGTTTCAACATTTTACGTTTATGGGGTTCCACCTAATCCCACTCTCTATGAAATACTTAAAATGCCTACTGTTCCCTTTCTCAGCTTTTATATGATTTTTTTGTTCTATGATTTTGCTAAGCAGATTTTCGTTTAACAAATTAGCCAATAGCAAATCGCCGATTAGTAGGCTGCATAATAGGAGATTTCCTAATAGCAGCTTAATCAGCTGATTAAGGAGCAGTAAATTCTTATTTGATAAACTATTAATCATCATCACTTAACTCACACTTC
>CAYXAT010000125.1:0-4507 GCA_964462065.1 uncultured Clostridiaceae bacterium
ACCTGTGGACTGTAGTGCCCCTAAGTATTGGCTATAAATATATAAAGGACAAAGTATACGTGGATAAAATAAAAGAACTGTCGGGGCAAGGAAGAATGGTAAATCCACTATTTTTTGAAGGAGATAACAATATAAAAAGGCTGCTTTTTTTATATAAGAATAATATAAGTCAGCATTTAAAATTTAAAAAGTATTATAACCAGATGTAAAATTAAAACAGGGATGACTATAAGCACCATTTTAAAAACTAAAGGAGAAATATATATGGAAGAATATACTTTAGATTATTATTTTTCAAAAATACAGGAAAAAGGACTTTATATTTCGAGGGACTTTAAAGAAGATGCGGAAAAAGTACTTATATCCGATGTTTCCTATAATTCTAATGAGGTTTCAAAAGGCACTCTTTTTGTATGTAAAGGCAAAGCATTTAAAGAAGAATACTTGGATATGGCAATTAAAAAAGGTGCTGTAGCATATATTAGTGAGACGAATTATCACAAAAATATACCCTGCATCATAGTCAATGATATTCAAAAATCCTTATCCCTTGTTTCAAATATTTATTTTAATTATCCCGGAGAAAAAATGAACCTGATAGGTATAACTGGCACAAAAGGAAAGTCAACAACCTCTTATTATGTAAAATATATTTTAGATGAGCATTTGGAGAGCATTAAAGAGCCGAAGTCCGGAATCATATCTTCCATTGATACATATGACGGTGTAATAAACGAGGAATCTCACATAACAACACCGGAATCCCTAGACTTACAAAAGCATTATGATAATGCGTTAAACAGCGGCATCACATATATGATTACAGAGGTATCCAGCCAAGCCCTTAAATACGGCAGGCTATTTGATGTAAATTTTGACGTAGGTATATTTTTAAATATTTCCGAAGATCATATCAGCCCTATCGAGCATTCGGATTTTGAAGACTATTTTTCGTCCAAGTTAAAATTCTTTAAACAATGTAAATATGCCTGCGTGAACTTAGAATCAGATTTCGTTGATAGAGTATCTGAAGCGGCAAAGGATTCGGAGCGTACTATCACTTTCGGATTCGATGAAAAAGCGGAAGTATTGGGATATGACATAAGAAAAGAAGGAAGCAACCTACTATTTAAGGTAAAAACCCCTGAATTTGATGAAGAATTTGCGCTGACCATGCCGGGACTTTTTAATATTGAAAATGCTTTAGGTGCAATAGCCGCCGCATATGCACTTAACATTCCATTTGTACATATTTACAATGGTTTAGTGAAGGCCCGCTCCGGCGGAAGGATGGAGAGATACGAGAGCCAAGACGGAGAAAAGATTGTGATTGTGGATTATGCACATAACAAGCTGAGCTTTACTAAGCTTTATGAATCCACAAAGGAAGAGTACAAGGGAAGAAATATTGTTACCGTATTCGGCTGCCCCGGAGGGAAAGCCTTTACCCGAAGAGAAAACCTGGGGACCCTGGCGGGGCAATACTCAGATGAGATAATTTTGACTGAAGAAGACCCCGGTGAAGAGCCGGTATTAGACATTTGCAAAGATATTGCAAAACACGTAAAAGTATATAATGAAAATTATAAAATTATAGAAGACAGAGAGAAAGCCATAAAAGACTCAATATTCTCTTCAAAGCCCAATACCATCGTTCTTCTAACAGGAAAAGGCAGAGAAACAAGGCAGAAAATCGGAAAAGAATATGTGCCTTGCCTCTCTGACGTTGATTTCGTCTTGAGGTATCTAAAGGAATATGATGAAAGAGAAAAGGAAGCGGCTATAACAAAAATGTGACATAGTCGCATTTTTCAGATAACAGAAAACAGGTGTCCGGAGAACAGGTTTAAGGATATATACGATATTCTCACTAATCTATCAATTCATATAATTTATAATCCGAATCGTCGAAATGCCACCATTCGGTATTTATTATATTGAAACCCACTTGTCTCATAACCTTTTCCAGCAATTGGGCATTAGCCTTTTGCGTCGGTGTGGCATAGACATATTTTCTCGTTGCCTTTCCCGTTATATCATCAAACCCGCTTGGCATATCAAGCTCTGCACCGTTCCAATCTGTCAAGGTAACATCCACGGCACAGCCTCTTGTGTGATTTGATCCTAATTTCGGATTCATAAAATAGATTCTGCTTTTTTCATCCACGCTATCCCATAATTCCTGTTGAACCGAAGATGGTCTGTAGCCGTCCCACACCTTAACCTTATAGCCCATCTCGTTAAAAATGCTGCTTGCCTCTTTGAGTTTCTCCGCAGTTTCCCTTCTAAGCTGAGGCACCGGATTTTCATACAAAACCTTTCCGGCCACATTATCCGTTGTACCGTATTTTAAATCTACTAATATATTTGGTATGAATTCCTCTAAATTTACTAACTGGGCTTTGCTTTTTTCCAGTATCCTTTCTTCCGGCATCTTATATATAGAATACTTGTTTATTTTGGTCAAAATTCTTTCTATATCACTGCCCTTGGCAAGGATAGGCTGATAATTATTAAGCCCTTTTGTACCGGATAAATAACAAGGTATATAATCCGGCTCTTTTATTTCCACCAAAGTTATCTCTTCTTTAAAGATTTCAAATACAATATCCTGCTGATAAATAAATGTATCATAGTCAGGCGGATTCTTATTTCCGCCAAAGCAGAAGTTGCCTAAACTGTATATGATGTATTTACCGTTGTATTTTTCTATTCCCTGAATAACATGAGGATGGGTGCCTATTACCAGGTCAGCGCCTTTATCTATGGCTAAATACGCCAGATCCCTTTGGGTTTCATTATGCTCATGGACATACTCTTTTCCCCAATGGAATGTTGCTATTACAAAATCATTATTACTTTTTAATCGGCTTATTTTGCTTTCTATATCGGCTTTAAGCTCATCTTCGTCAGTCCCCTGCTCGTATTCCCCCAACTCATTAATCCCGACAAAGCCTATGCTGATCCCCTTGATATTGGTTTCATATAAGTCATCATAACCGAAATACGGCACGCCCACCGCATCCAAGGCTTCTTTTGTATCGTCATAACCTTTTTGTCCAAAATCATAAGTGTGGTTATTTGATAAGGATACAACATCAATATTTGCTTCCTTCAGCACCCTTGCGTACTTGGGGTCCCCTTTAAACCAATAGTTATTGCCGTAGTCATATTTCTCCGCCTTTTCAGTTTCAAAGGTAAAAGCATTTTCCAAATTTGCGATTGTTATATCGGATTCATCAAATATATAGGATACTTTTGAAAAAAAGTAGCTGTAATCTTCATTGTTTTTTTCAAAAACTTCATCCATAGAGTTTTTGTGTGCAAATCTGTAATCCCTACCCAACGCTGTATCACCGATGGCAGTTATTTTTATCGTTACCTCTTCAGGTTTTTCCTCTTCAATTTGTTCAGGGCCATCAAAAACAATGGGGTCATCTTCCGGAATGCCCCATGAACCCTTAATTTTATCACCAACACCGGAATAAATGAATTTGCCCAAGTTTATAATGAATATGATTAACAGTATGAATCTGATTCTTCTCGTTCTTGCCGACTTGTTTTTATATCTCATCTAAATATGTACCCCTTCCTTAAAAGCAAATTAGTATTATGTATACTACATAATACCATAATGCCAGCTTTCGTTCAAACTATTCTGCCGGTACATTCCTCCTGTTACGCCACTCTTTTATCTCTTTTATCAAGGTATCCACATCCTCTATTTTCATCAGATAAATAAAAATCAAATATGCCAATCCGCCGATTACCATGGACGCAAATAAATTGATTTTATAATCCAAACGGCTTATTAAAATACTGTATGTATATTTTGCAATCAAACCCATCAACAATGAAGATACAAGAATTTTTATAAAGGAAATGATTATATCTTTCATCCCGAAGGGGCCTATTTTTTTCTTTAGGCTAATGAAAAGCAAAACAGTGCAAAACAGTGCGGCGATACTTGTAGCCAAAGCTAAGCCGCCGATGCCTAAAAACTTTGATAATATAATGTTTAATACTATATTCATAACCATTGCAATAAAAGCATTAATCATAGGTGTTCTTGTGTCTTGCAATGAGTAAAACCCTCGCGATAACACTTCCCTTAGCCCGAAGCCTACCATACCTACGGAATAAAAAAGCAAGGCATAGGATGTTAAACCTATGGCTGTGGTATCAAAAGCGCCTCTTCCAAAAAGCAATGATACTATAGGTTCCGCAAATATCATGGAAATTATCGTTGCGGGTACAACAAGCAAATTGCTGATAGTTATGGATTCTTTAAGAGATAGTTTTACTTTTTCTATATCATTTTCCGCAGCCATCTTTGAAATCCTGGGATACATTACAGTAGCAATTGATGCGACAAAAATGCCCTGTACGAAGCCGTTAAGTTTATTTGCATAATAAAGGGCAGAAATGCCTCCAACCACTATCCTTGATGCTAAGGTTCTGTCTACAAGCCAGTTTATCTGATTAGCAGAGTTTCCTATTATAACAG
>CAYXAT010000126.1:0-4475 GCA_964462065.1 uncultured Clostridiaceae bacterium
CATAAAACACAACCCTATGCAAAACCGTACTAAGAAATCCTGTTCATGCAACTCCAAAAAGGCTGCGATTTCGCAGCCTTTTGATACATATATAAGAGTTTGACTCTTAGAATACTGTTTGTTTTTCTATTGAACTTTTTAAGGATTCCAAAGCCTTTAGCATCAAGTTCTTTCTTAAAATAAATTCATCATGCTGACTCAGATTTGGATTTCCTGTTGGATTTGGTATGGCAACACCCGGTAAAATCCTGTTTGCGCCAACTGTTTCGGAAATAGGTACTATGGTGCATAGATGTACTGTCGCTATTCCAAGCTTCTCAATTTCCTTAGCCATCGTTGCGCCGCAACGAGTATCCGTACCTCAGGTTGAGGTTAAGATAGCGCCTCTGACGCCATTTTTTAATAAATCCTCTCCGATTTCCCTACCGAATTTTTGTGCACTGGTCACGGCGGTAGTATTGCCCACCGTTGAATAGAAGCAATTAAAAAGCTTCCCTATTTTGCCTTCCTTTTCTATAAGGCGCATCGCATCCACAGGCAATACCCTATCCGGGTCCTCCAATACATAAACCGGGTCATACCCTCCATGAACGGTAATGAAAACATCCTCTTCCAAATCATCTATGTTCTCTATTGAATACTTTCCAAATTTTGTGGCATTAGCCGCTTCTATTCTATCGGGGTTACCTTTTGGCACTACACCTCCTGATGTTATCAAAGCAATAGTAGCCGTGTTTATATTTTCTACGGCAGGAGCCGGTGAAACTCTGTCAAATACCGGCATTGGAAGTTCGGTAACAAACGATTCGCCTCTCATCTTTTGTAAAAGCATATCGACAGCTCTTACTGCACCTGTCTTTTCTTTAAAAATATTCACCCGGATACCTTGCGGCATATACCCCTCTTCTTCAGGAAAACCTATTTCTTGCTTTCTCCCTAACTTAACAGCAAACTCTGCAAGGTGTGCCAAGTCTTTTCTCATAGAAGCCGCATTCGCACCGCCTTTTAATATATATACATCTTTACTATATAGCTCCGCTCCCGGGTTTTCACTATACATGGAAGTCACAACAGGGACATTGAATTCATCCTGTACAGCCTTGCATATAGAACCGCATGCAATACCGTAACGTCCCGCATTAAAGGCAGGGCCTGCAATAAAAACATCAAATTTAAGACTTTTTAAAAGACCTATTATTTCTATAATAGCTTCTTCTCTATTCTCCGCAAAATAGGTATCTCCACATATAATACTTGCAATAATTTCGTCTTCGTCTTTAAGTAAGTTTTGTAATTCCTTACCGGGACCTATAACTTCCTCACAAATCATCGGCAACTGATATGCACTGTTTTCTCCGCCTATTTGCCCAAAAAACTGATTTATATAGTATACATATCTTAGTTTTTTCATTAACCCCACATCCTTTACTTAAGCCTAGTAGTCAGTTTTTCATAACCTAATTCACAAAGAGAACTCATTATGCTTGCCAATTCAACTGTAATGCTCCCGTCTTCATGTAAGCTTCCGGAAAAACCGCCGGTTATTATTTCTACGCTATCAATGGAGCCCAATATTTTCCCCATAGGCGGCAAAGTAATCAGCTCATTACCATTTCCGCATGTAATCACGGCATCCGCTTCCGGTGTAACATCTGCCAAACCTTGGGATCTACCGTCTCTTCCTGCATATTCATCAGTTACCAGCACTGTTTTTATACCCGAGTTTTCTAAAAACCTGCAATTAAGCATAAGGTCTGTTTCCGGGTTACCGCCGCCTTCTTCAGTTATAATTGCACCTTCGATACCTAATATCCTTGCTAATTTATTTGTATAGTTAGCAGCACGTTTCTTATAAGATAGAATTGTGCTTTCGTTAGTTATTATCACTCCTAAAAAACATAGTTCTTTGCCATGTCTTCTCAATAAATCCAATATCACCGGATTATTAAGGTGGTGATATGTGGTGTTTTTATGGCACGGTGCCGCACAGTTCCCGCTGACTATAGCGCCGTCAAAAACCTCCATGGGGGAAATTAAAGTGGGCAATATCCCTTTTGCATCCAAACCGTAAATGTAATTATCATGCATAAGTCCTTGGCTTTGAATCATATATACATAGGCCACCTTTGGTAATTCAGGGTATAATCGGTTTGCTTCCGGAATTGCATTATAGATAAATGTTTCAACTTTATCAGGCTCTGCATCAATGCCCGCTTTGCCAAGATAATATGAAGCCTTTAACCCGGCTACCCTTACTGTAGCCTCGTGTGCATGCTTTGATAAACCCGGTACAGGCTCTATCAGCAATACCACATTATTAAGTTTTGAAAAACTGTTATATTCCGCACCGGGTCCGCTCATATCTATTATGCCTTCCTGGAAATTCACGATTTTTCCTGAAGTCACAACCGCACAACCCTCAAGTACTTTTGTGCAACCCTCCCCAACAGTATCAACATCGCTAACAATTCCCGGAAATATTTGACCACTGCCGGATACCTTTACCCTGGGCTGGGATATATCTTTTATCGGTATAATTCTTATGGATTCACCGGGCCTGGCTATCTCTATATCCACGTCCTGTATATTGCCATCTTCCTTCAAATAATCTATTAACCCAATTTTGTTTATATATAAAACATTATTTTCAACATATGTTTTATCTGCAAATTGAACATCACGAATCAGTATTTTATCTAATTTCAGCTCCAACATCCATCCTCCTTTACTGAAAGTCCTTTAACAAATCCTCAAGAAAACAAAAATCGATTAATTGGAAATCCCGTAAGGATTTCTCATCCCATTTTTGTTCAGCTTTCATGTTTAACAGGTTTAGAGTATACTCAATGGCATTTTCAATAATTTTAAGGCTGTCAATATCCAATTTATCTGGGACCTTTGATATAACAACAGACTTATATGGGCTTATATCCGGTCTTATGCTTCCCGTTAATGGATGGGTGATAAGTTTATATCCTTTGGTTATTTCGCCCTTCACTGCTTGTAATACTTCCAATGTTTCGCCTTCAACTTTCTCTGTATGCAAAAAACGATTAATAACCAAAGGATTATTGGTAAGACATCTGATCTTCATTATCATGAACCGTGTACTCTATTATTGATTTTCTCTATCGATTATTTCTCTGCACATGACTATATCAGTATCAATCATACCGTTTTTTGCTATATTTCCAAGGAGTCTCAATGTTTCATCAGCATTATCGGAAACTAATCCATCTCTCTTTGGAATGCTAATTCCCTCGACAGCCAAATAAGCTGATTCTATAGCTACGCCAACTGCCGTTGAAAGCTTCATTGCACATCCAAGCTTGGCGCCGTCACATAAGACTCCACCCAAGCTTCCCACTACATTGTCTATTGCCTTTTCAACTGTATCATAACTATCTCCCAGTAAATATGCCGTTCCGGCAGTAACTCCTATTCCGGCAGCTATTGCACAAGCACACATAGCTGATAATCTCCCGATATGGCTTTTAATATATATAGTCAATAGAAAGCTTAAACAAATAGCCCTTATCATTTCTTCTTCGCTCTTTCCATGTTCTTCACAAATAGGGAGAAAAGGAACAGAAGCCGTAATCCCCACGTTGCCGCTGCTTGCACAACTCATAGCCGGAATATTATCGCCGGCCATTCTCGCATCCGATGCGGCAGCAGTTAAACTTTTTGCCCTTATATAGGCTTTGTCTCCTACAAAGTTTGCAAAGCCTGTACCGAATCTTCCACCTACATTATCTTTCAGTCCTGCTTGGCTTAGATTAATATTCATATCCAAAGCATCTTTTAAAAACATTATTGACTGTAATTCTACTTCCTTTGAAAAATCGTAAAAATCTCTGACGGAGTAGCTTAGTATAGGCGCATCCACCTGTACGGCAGCTTCTTCTCCTTTTTCCTCCATCTTGTTTAGAACCACTTTATCATTTACTTCTATAAAAACTACATTAGTATGGGTCCTTTTCACAATAGCATGTCCCAAACCTTTGTCAGTTTCCACAAACGCTTCAATATATAGACCTACTTCTTTTAAACTCCAATCTATATCCACAATGACGGAGGTTTCTGCAAATTCTTGTGAATATTCTTCATCTTTAGGGGTTATATTCCTCAATACTTCAAGTCCCAATTTAGATTCACCGCAAATTGCACCCAGTGCAGATGCGATAACAAGTCCCATTTTTGATGTGCCGGGTATACCTACAGATATAGAATTCTTATAAGTGTCCCTGTCAACTAAAACTTTTACAGATTTTGCTTTGCCGCCCACCGCATCTTTTGCAATGCTTACGGCAAAAGAAACAGATGTTGGACCTGTACATCCTAACGCCGGGTTTACTTCAGATTTTAGTATTTCAAGTATTCCGTCTTTCAACTTTATCCACACTCCTATAACTGTTTTTATTTTTAAGAAGCATAGACATAATGCCTATGCTTCTTAAAACTATATATTATTA
>CAYXAT010000127.1:0-2840 GCA_964462065.1 uncultured Clostridiaceae bacterium
AAACGCTTTTTTGGATTGGTCGGCTTCAAAGGATGAAAATAGAGTGATTAAAAAGCATAAAGCATCTTTGGATATGGTAAAACCTTTTATCATAATAATACTATTATTACTTTTCGCGGAATGGGCGGTGTATAATCGTGGGATTTGATGTAATGAGCCCTATATGGTTGGCATTTATACCGATGGGAATTGTCTTTATTATTCTTTTATCAAAAGATCTGAAAAGAAAAGGGAATGCAAAAAGGAATGCTGCTATTTTTCTCAGATGCCTGTTAATAACACTTTTGCTTTTGGTCGGTGCAAAGATTGGCTTTACGTGGACTGTTAACGATACTGCCACGGTTTATTTAATAGATGCATCGGATAGCATGAAAAGCAACAACTTGATTTCGGAATCTTTTGTCAGAGAAGCAATGGGCGATATGAAGGATACGGATACAGCCGGAGTTATTCTTTTTGGCGGGGATCCGGTTATGGAAAACTTTTTATCTAAAGAACCTGCCTTTGAAAAAATAAACAGTATGGTGAAAGGCAATTATACCAATATAGAAAGAGCTATAACCGCAGGTATATCAATTTTGCCGGAAAAAAGCAAAAAGAGGGTTGTGCTCATTACCGACGGAGAAGAAAACGATGGGGACAGCCATAAAACAGCGGGGATTCTCCGGGATAAAGGCATTGATTTTAAGGTTTTTAAAGTGGATAGAGACAGAGGTAATGAAGTTGCGGTGGTAAATGTAACGGCCCCGCCCAGGTTGAATAAAAATGAAAGATATAACATTGTAGTTAATATAAAGAGTAACTTTAAAACGACGGGAAAGCTTGTTTTATTTGACGGTAATGAAAGGGCTGCCGAAGAGGTTGTAGAAATATCAAGGGGCGATAACAAATTTGTATTCAGCGATATTGCTGAAGGCACCGGGTTGAAGACTTATAGGGCTGTTTTGGAAGCTGACGGAGACAGCGACGGCAGAAATAATGAGGCTTCGTCTATCATCAATGTATTGGATGAACCTACGGTGCTTTTGCTTGAAGGAAGCGCCGGGGAAGGCGAAGAGATAGCAAAGATGCTAAGCGCATCAGGTCTCGATTATAAAAGGATGCAGGCCGAGGCGGCACCGTCATCATTACAGTCATTGGTTCAATATAAAACTATCGTTTTGTCCAATGTTTCCGCTGAGAAATTGAACAACGGTTTTTTAGATTCCCTGGAACCCTATGTGAAAGATTTCGGAGGCGGGCTTGTTGTTATTGGCGGTGATGATTCCTTTGCTTTGGGTGGTTATTTTAAAACACCTCTGGAAAAGGTATTGCCGGTCAATATGGAGCTTAAAGGCAAAAAGGCTATTCCGGATATGTCCATAATATTGGTTATAGATAGATCGGGCAGCATGTCTGACGGCAGCGGAGGGGTTACGAGAATAGAATTAGCAAAGGAAGCGGCTTCCAGAGTTTTGGATTCTCTCAGAGATCAGGATATTATCGGAGTTCTGGCCTTTGATACCGGCATGTATTGGGTGGTGGAGCCTCAGAAGCCGGGAAATAGGGAAGAAATAAGAAATAATATCGGTTCGATAAGAGCCGGCGGGGGTACAAGTATACTGCCTCCATTAAAAGAAGGTATAAAAACAATAAAAAGCATAGACAGCAAAATAAAACACGTGATACTTTTGACGGACGGGCAGGCTGAAAAAACGGGCTATGATGATGTATTATCCGATGCTGCAGCTTCAGGAATTACAGTGTCTACTGTTGCTGTAGGCCGAGATGCAGATTCAAATCTTTTAAAATATATTTCACAAAAAGCCGGCGGAAGGTTTTATCAAACGGATGAATATACAAATCTTCCTACTATTTTTGCGAAAGAAACCTTTATGGCTGCGAAGGCTTATATTAATAACAGGGAGTTTACGCCAAGGCTGGTATCAACTCACCCGGTTATAATAAATGCTGCAAGAGGAGGCTTACCGAATCTTTTGGGTTATGTGGCGGCTAGTCCTAAAGATACTGCAAGAGTAGTCCTTGAAAGTGATGAAGGGGATCCTATCTTGAGCCTATGGCAATATGGATTGGGTAAATCTGTTGCCTGGAACTCGGATATGAGCGGTATCTGGAGCGGCAATTATGTAAGCTGGGAAAACAATGCGCTTTTATGGAACGACATCATTAATTGGACAATAGAAAACTATGATGATGAAGAGTTGCAAATAGACACTCAGTTGGGCGGCGGTTATGCCTTTATAGATGTAAAGCAAAAAGACAGCAATGAAGAATATGCAACAAAGGCTATTATTACAGCTCCTTCATTGGTTACATCAGAGATCTCACTTACTGCAGAGGCACCGGGGCAATACGGTGGGGCTTTTAAGCTTGATGAAATAGGTAGCTTTTTAATCAAAGTAGTGCAGGAAGAAGAGGGAGAGATAGTGAGAAGCCTTGGAACCGGGCTGTCCGTACCCTATTCCCCGGAATATGCGATAGATGCAAAAACCGATACTTTGGACAGGTTGATAAACGAAAGCGGAGGAAGGTATATCAATAGTCCTAAAGAAGTATATGAGGGGCATATGGCTGATGTCAGGGGTAGAAAGGACTTAACCGCAATATTGCTTCTTTTGGCTTTTTCGTTGTTTTTAATTGATATTGCGGCAAGACGGATGAATCTACCTTTTAATAAAATAGTAAAAATGTTTGATAATATGTCAGAAAAGGTTAAAATAAAAAGAAAAGAAGATATAATCAAAGTTAAAGCGGAAAATTCGGATATAAGAAAAAGTGGGACAGTTGACAACACAAGCCAAAGCATAGAAGATAGTATAGTGGAGGAAAAAGAAAAGCCT
>CAYXAT010000127.1:2940-4467 GCA_964462065.1 uncultured Clostridiaceae bacterium
GAAAAAGGAAATCAGAATTATCCGCAAAAGCCTATAACCATGATTGTACCGTATGGTGCCGGGGGAACTACAGATTTGACGGGAAGACAAATAGCGATACAAATGGAAAAACATTTAGGGCAATCGATAGTAGTTGTGAATCAAGGTGGTGCTTCCGGTTCGGTAGGTGCCAAAACTGTTTTGGATGCGGCTCCCGACGGGTACACCATACTTTTTACCGCGGATTCTTTGGGTACGCAAAGAGTGATGGGTATTTCAGAAATGAGCTATGGTGATTTTGCACCCATAATGGTTACGGTAAACGACCCGAAAGTCATTGTAGTTAATAAGACCTCAAAATATGAAACTCTGGAAGATTTAATAAATGATATAAAAGCACGACCGGGCAAAGTGAAGATGTCTCATACGGGACCCGGTGGCTCAGGTCATGTGCAAAAACTGATTTACAATAAATTGGGCATGGATATAGCCGATACGGCATATCCCGGCGGCAGTGATTGCATAGTGGCAGTCTTAGGAGACCAGGTGGATTTTACAAACTCCAACTATTCCACCGTAACCGGGTATTTGGATAGCGGAGACTTAAAGCTCCTTGCTATTTCAGCCACTTATAGGTTAGAAAAGTATCCGGAGGTTCCTACCTTGGCTGAGGTTATTCCTGAATCTGCCGATTACCTTAATACACCTTTTACTCCGCTATCCTTAATGGTGCATAAGGATGTATCGCCGGAGATTCAGGAAGTGCTGAAAAAGGCTGCGGTAAAGGCTGTTTCTGAAGATGAATGGAATGACTATGTTTCTAAAAACAGTTTGGAAAAGCTATATGAAAAATATCCTGATGAAGTGTCGGCAAAAGAATTTTATGCAAATTGGGAATCTCTTGTTTCCTGGCTTCTTTGCGATGCCGGCGCAACAAAATACAGCCCGGAGAAATTCGGCATACCCCGACCGTAAAAGATAACAATCAATTATGTCATACTGATGGCTGCATCCGTAGGCTCTTCGATAGCTGCCAATATATCGTTGCAAAAGATTCTTCGCAGAATTGCTTATTACAATTCCTAACATAGAATGGCGGTGTCGATACAAATATGTCATCCTGAGGGCCGTGCCCGAAGGATCTTCGATGGCTGAAATAAATTTGGGGCGGTAAAATATGAACAATGACGTAAAAAAGTATTTTATTAATAATAATATTCAGGACGGTATTTTTTCTTTCATACTGTCCATTTTTTTAATGTTCTATGGCTTAATAAATCATTACAGTCTAAATAAGGCAGAATGGAAAACATCTCCTTATCTGTTTCCTATTCTCGTGTCTGTAATCATGATTTTTCTTTCATTTTCACTTTTGAACTATGGGAAAAAAGAAATGAAGGCTGAAAACCGAAATATAAAAGCCTCCATTAAAATGAAAGATATCACAATTACAGTTGTATCTTCTATAGCCTATTATAGGATAATGACCTTTATAGGTTTTATACCGGCAACAATTTTATTTTTAGCTTTTATGTTCTTATACTTTGG
>CAYXAT010000128.1:0-4447 GCA_964462065.1 uncultured Clostridiaceae bacterium
ACCAACTGTGCATTTGATTCCGCAAGTACGCCTTTTGAATAATAAATATTGTCCTCGAATCCCACTCTGACATGACCGCCCATAACAATTGCCATAATAGCAAGAGGCAATTCATATCTCCCAATGCCTGCTACCGTCCAGGTACTTCCTTCCGGTATACTGTGTGCTAAGTATACTAAATCTCTGGGCTCGCCCATTATGGCTCCGGGCACACCCATAACAAAATCAAAATGCAGAGGCGGTTTCACAAGCCCTTTTTTCATTAACTTCAAAGCATTAAAAATCATGCCTCTATCGAATATCTCCAGCTCCGGTTTAACCCCGTTTTCCATCATAACCTTTGCAAAGGTTTCGATATATTCTTCCGTATTCATAAATACATCGGGACCGAAATTGCATGTTCCTAAAGTTAATGAAGCTATTTCGGGCTTTAAAAGCACCGGCTGCACCCTTTCTTCCGCTTTATGCCATACTGCACCGCCGGTTGATGGCTGAAATATAATATTGCACTTTGCCGCTATCTTTTCCTTTATTTCACCGTAAACATCTTTAGATTGGGTCGGCGTGCCATCGTTCTCTCTGGCGTGAATATGCACCATGGAACCTCCGGCTTTATAAACCTCATAAGCGGCTTCAGCTATTTCGTCAGGTGTAACGGGTAAATTCGGCTGCTGTTCCTTTGTCGTTTCGGCACCATTTACAGCTGCCGTTATTATAAGTTTATCCAATTAAACAACCCCCTATAACTAAATTTTAGAATTATTTTCGTTGTTTATCTTTAGGAACTACACAAGTTCCGCTAGCCCTACATACTACCACCGGTGTTTCAATAACTTCCGCTGCGGAATCGTTTATATCCGGCCTTGCTTGTATTACTTTTTTTGCTTCAAATTTCATTTTTCTCGATGTATTGCCTGCTTTCTCAATATAACCTTCCGCTTCAATAAAATCGCCTGCATAAACCGGTGCCAAAAATTCAACCATATCGTAAGCCACAAACAGCCCTTCATCCCCATCGTTTCTAATCAACAGCTCCGTAGCCACATCACCGAATAATCCCAACATTCTGGCGCCATCCACCAAATTACCCCCATAATGTGCATCATGGGCACTCATTCTAAGCCTTATAAGTACTTTTTCCATTCTTCTCCCCCTTTATATTTTAACCATTGTAAATAAAGACTCAGTCTTCTGTTCTATTATTATGTAATTAGTTATATTTTTAGGTAAAAAAAACACTTTTTAAAAGTATCATAATTTATATATTCAATACAACTTGCCTTATTCCTTTAATTATTGTACAATTGTATTTCATTTTCCGGGTATCAATCCCATTATCAAATCCTTCACATTGTTTCTAAATGAATCCATCTTGCTATCGGACTCCTCTTGACTGTTACCTTTTACCGCAAGATAAATTTTTATCTTGGGCTCTGTGCCTGACGGTCTTATGGCAAACCAACTGTTATCCTCAAAAACTACATATAAAACATTATCCTTCGGGACGCCATCCGGTGATTCATAGGTCAGATAGTCCCTAAACTCCGAAATCTTAATACTCCCTATATCTTTCGGTGGATTAGTTCTCAAACTGTCCATAATGGCAAGAATGGCTTCCGCTCCTTCTTTACCTTTTAACACTATCGAAAAGAGATCCTCTTTATAATAGCCGTATTTATTATAAAGCCTTAAAAGCCCATCATAAATAGTCATATTTTTCGTCTTATAATAGGCTGCCATTTCGCACACCAACAATGAAGCTATAACACCATCCTTATCCCTGACGAAATCTCCGGCCATATAACCATAGCTTTCCTCAAAGGCAAACACAAATTGCTGGCCTTTGGCTTCTCTGTCTTTAATCACAGATGCAATATGCTTGAAGCCGGTTAAGGTGGTCCCCGTATTCACTCCATAGGATTTCGCAATTTTCTCTGCCATTTTACCGGTAACTATGGTATCAACAAACAGACTGTTCTCCTTTAGCTTTCCCTTGTTTTTTAAGGTATCAAAAATATAATGAGTCAAAAGTATGCCCACTTGATTTCCGGTCAACCTTTTATACTTACCTTTTTCTGTTTTCACCATAACTCCCAATCTATCGCAGTCCGGATCAGTAGCAATAATAATATCTCCGTCGATTTTTTTTGCTAAATCCAAGGCCAATAAAAGGCTTTCAGGCTCTTCCGGGTTAGGATACTTCACTGTAGGAAATGAACCATCGGGCATTTCTTGTTCAGGTACCACATTGATATTTAAAAATCCCGCTTCTTTTAAAGCTCTTCTGACCGGTATATTTCCTGCACCGTGAAGAGGAGTATAAACTATTTTTAAATCCTTTGCTTCTTTAACGGCCTGAGAATTCAAGGACAAAGAAAGAACGCTGTCTATATATTTCTTATCCATTTCTTCCCCAAGAATATGCAGATTGGTAAATTCTTTTAAATCTCTGTTCATATAAGGTTTCAGAATCGAAAAATCTTTAATGCTGTTTGTCTCCTCCATCAGTTCCTCCGCAATGGGTGATGACACCTGTGCGCCATAATCCCAATATACTTTAAATCCATTATATTCCGGGGGATTATGGCTTGCGGTAACGACAATCCCGGCTGTAGACTTTGTCTGTCTCACAGAAAAAGAAAGCTCCGGAGTGGAGCGTAAACTCGGAAAAATATATACGTCTATGCCGTGAGCACAAAGTAGGGCGGCGGCTTGTTCCGAAAACTCTTTTGAAAAATGACGTGAATCATGGGCGATAACAACGGAAGGTTCTTTGATACCCTTCTTTAGAATATAGTTTGCCAATCCTTTTGTTGCTTTGCTGACAGTATATTTGTTCATCCTGTTGGTTCCGGCACCTATAATGCCTCTCAGTCCGGCGGTACCGAAATACAAATCTTTATAGAATCTGTCTTCTATTTCCTCCTCGTTATCGGATATATCCCTTAATTCTTCCTTTGTTGCTGTATCAAAGTAATCCGCATTTAACCATTCCCTATATCTCTTTTTGTAATCCATAAACTCGCCTCCCACGGTAGTTATCTTTCCCTAAAGTTTTAATATCCCTCAACTCAGCTCTTAGGTTGACGTATGGGCGGGTGACTTCTATATTATATCGCTTCAGCATCACCCGTATGACGCCAACTACACCTCTTGGCTTTACTGCCAAAGCAGGTATAGCGCTGAGATACTGTGAGCAGTGCTTTTAATATAATTAGAGATGAAAATTATATTACTGTGCAATTATCGTAATCGCCTTTACTCCATCTTCATCTTCAATGCCATATATAATTATATTTTGTCCCGGCTTTAAATCACCGATAAATATTGAATCAGCACTAACAATATCAATTATTTTTGCATCCTTTAAAGATACCTTCTTTTCCTTCATTGTTTCATCTTCATCATCCATTACGCCCACTATAATTTCATTATTCAACTCATCTATACTTTTTATAACGGCGCGCTCATTTATATCTTTTGCAAATTCAATGGTAGCAATATTCTTTACCACTTTATTTTGCGCTTTTAATTCCACATGCATTCCGGGTCTTAGGGAATAAACATCGGACAGCTGCCCGTTAATGATAATGTTTTCTTTAATCAAATTCTCAGGTATGTAGAATTCTTTAATATTTTTCCCGTCCACTTCCAATAAAATTCGGGGTTTTTCCTTCCTGCTATATATAATTGATTCTATATAACCTGTTGCGGAAACAATCGGTGCATCGCTGTCAAATTCACTATCACTTTCTGCCGGTTCCCTGTCCTCATAGGGTAATCCATCATCGTAAAAGTCATCATCGGGTTGGCTAATATCATCAAAATCTTCTGAATATGCATTGCTTGCCTCGTCCAACATTTTTGCAAACATAGCGCGAGTTACCAAATCATTGGGCTTAAAATCACCATTCGCATCACCTTTTCCATCAACAACTTTTATTTCTATCATATGATTAACATACCCCCTATATGCTCTGGGCACCAATTCCGTATCTCTGAAAAAAAGTTGTATCGGTAAAGTAGGATCCTGTTTCACTTTAAAAGCTCTTCCTAAATAAACACAAATATCCAGTTTTGTAGCCAAAGGTTTTTCAGTCATATTATCTAAATCAAAATCACTTAAAATTATTTCTTTTTCCAATGCAAAAACTGTCTCTTTTTGCGCGTAATCCGGCACCTTAAACTTATCTAAATCGACTTTATACTTTATCATCAGCTCATCTATATCCTCAGACTCTTCCGCACCCATCATCTTAGCAATGGCAACTATTACGGAATATTTATTCACGGAATCGCCGGGGCTGAATCTATCGGCAGCAGTCCCGTTCATCAACCCTTTTTCATATACAGAAAAAATGTAATTTCGAGCCCAATTATCTTCTATATCGTTAAAGGGTGAATCAGCAGATACCATGTGTGCGGAAGCAAGTATAAGTATAAGTGT
>CAYXAT010000129.1:0-4406 GCA_964462065.1 uncultured Clostridiaceae bacterium
AGAGTCTTTGCAGCTCCTTTTGATTTGCTATCGGACTTTTGGTGTAAAGCATATCACACAATGCCTTTTCCGGTGAGGCAATCCAATATGCATATTTACCCTCTCGAACCAATTCAACCCCCAATGGATAGACCTCTTTTGGAACATCCCTATATGTAAAAGTTCCAAACGGAGTCTCAAATTTCTTTTTCTTTTTTTTATCGTAAGTTGCAGAAGTAAAGGTATACACTGCTTCAGGAATAAGCCCATAATAAGAAAGAACAAATTCAAAAGACAGATATGAAGGACCATAAATGCTCCCTGCCAACAGATATCCCGAAGTAGAAGGATTTGTTTCATATAAACCTTTAATAACCCTTATATACTCACCACTTTTAACCATACGTGATAATTTGCTCGTCGGACTTCCATAGCTTTTTAATTCTTCCAAAATCATTGAACTTGTCTTTATCATATTTTCACCTCATAATTGCATAATACTATGTTATATGGTGATAATCAAGCAATTGTTCAGTCCGTTTAATAATAACAGAAAAATAGACCAATTTTGAAAACAACACATTTTAGTTTAGCATAAGTCCGTTCCTATCTTTAGCAACGTTGCCCTCAAGCATTTAGTCGAGAAATTTTGAATTGCGTGAAATCTCTATCTCATACAATTAATAATCATCCTATAACATAAACAAAATACCCATCAACAACATCTATATATCCAATACCATTAACTAAGCCCTTCTGTTTATTCAACTTTGATGCCTTTCTTAATTTATCAACCATTATATCAATTTCTAATTCGAATCTTTCCATATCTCTTTTATCAAAGAATATATCATAAATATCTTTCTTTGATACTCTACCTTTATCTCTAATATATTGTTCAATATCTTCTCTATATCTTATAATCCCAACCCTATTCAATAAACTACCTCCTCTTCAATGCTACCCTTTTGGCCAACCGCTAAAATAAAACTTCCAAAACATAGCATCTAAATGCTTTTACATATAAAAATAGATTGCTTTCAAAAGAGCCATTGTTTTGCTATTTCAAAATTGTTATATACTACTAGTAAATTAGACTTAATTACAAAAATAAAATTGTTTATACTACTTAGATTTATAGCCAGCTTTTTCACAAGTTTGTCAGATGTTGCTCCATGGGATGTCTATCTTCGCTTTTACTAAGACATTCTTTGTAAGATTTTTATAGGTACATTAAAATGCCTATAGCCGCCGCTTTTAAATTCAGCTAACAAATCAACCCCAGGCATGCAATCTCATTCTCAGTTATCTTCATCAAATGTTTTATCTTATTTCTTTCATCTGTAACTTACTTATTCCCTTCAAACTATCAACCATTTTTATTTTACAGATCATATCACATACCAGCCTGTCCAATTCACTGTTCTCAGAATAATCTGCAATTGTTAAAAAATCTACTCTATTATCTTTTAAAAGGTCATCAACCTTCGATTTTTCGCCTTTTTTATAAACTGCAATTGAATAACCGCCATTAACCTTAACCAATTTCATACAAGGGACATCTGTATATCCATCGCCAATATATATCATATTTCTAAAAGGAACCGGTCTTTCATCTTCAGGTGTATATCTATTAAGATCATTATCATTTGATATATCCAAAATACCTTTGTTAATTCTAAATAAAAATTGGGTTTTTGTCGTATAATTTACCACATTCTTGGGCCAACGAGCTACGCCATTTACATCATAAAAAAATTCACAAGCAAATACCTCATGAAAATATTTATAAATACTTGATCCTTCTATTATTTCTTTTAATCCCGATGAAATAATATAGTGCTCAACTTTCAGCTCTTTTTTTTCACAAAACTCATTAATATGTGAAAACCATTTTTCAACTCCCGGGAAAAACTCTAAATCTTTACCAAGGCGAACAAAATCATCTCTTCTAATAGGTTGATTAGCAGCATCTGCTTTCTTTAGCATCAGATACATATATGCTAAAATACGATCCATTTTTTTATCGTTCGCTAATTTATTAGCCTCATCCCAAAATTTCTCCGGTTCCAAACCCACTTTAGGAATAAAAGTATACTCCTGCATATCCTTAGTACAAAGTGTCTTATCAAAATCATACAATAATGCTAATACCGGTTTATCTCTTTTCATTCTTACACCTCCCGGGTTTCATGTTTAGTTATCGAACACATTAATCATATATCTAAATCATCCGTAACAGATAACCCTAGTTATTAATTTCAATAGCCATCTAATTCATAATGTCTTACCATTCGCCTTTGTCATGTACCATATATTTCAATTAATAGGCGAAAAGCTTTATTTTGAATTGTTTCGTTCTATTTTTAATTAAATCAGTTATAAAATGTAGCTACTTTTTCTTTAAATATAAGTTAAGCATTCCCAGCCTATGTTTTGCATTTATATTATTAGTACTACAAAATGAACCCATCCAATCCTTTTCGTTATCTGTATAAGGATCTAACCAGAACCTTCTTATGAAAGATTTTACTTTTGATGAAAAGCTCATCTTGAAACCAGATACACTACATATAATTTCAAATTGGTTCTCAAGATCTTTTTCTGTTATTAATCCTTCTAAATAATCTAAAAATAATATTTCATAAAACGCAAAAGGAACAACATCTGAATCAGGCATTCTCATTAACATATAATGGGGACCGTATTCCTTGATATCATCAGTTATCAAGCATATACATCCTAATACCTTTGCCATAGCAATGGCATATACCTCTCCTAAGTCTCCATTTTCAAAAAGTATTCTTAGATCTTTAACCTGATAATTAAATACATTATGCATACCTATATCTTTTAAATAATCATATGTAATAAGTTCTATTTTACCAGCTTGTACATCTTTATCAAATAAGTCAATAACTTCTAATGATGCATGGTTCTCCATTTCATGGCAGCGAATAAATTCATATACCTTCACATTCTCGAATCTATCAAATAGTATAGATTGACAATCAGCTTTATATAGATGGATTATCACATTTGTATCTAAAGAGGCATCCATTAATCCATCCTCCCAATCAAATCTTCTAAATCATCTTCATCTTCAATCTCATCTTCTGATAAAATCTCTAGGTCCTCAACTTTTAAATCCACATAATTTAAAGCTTTTTCTAAACTATTAATAGGTATTAGCTTATCTATATAGTTTGAAACAACCCATTCAAGATAATCAACCGGAATTTTTTTTACCTCCGTTGGCTTACATAAATCTACATTTCCATTAATGGCATTCAATAATCTTGAAATTGTCTTTTCAAGCTTTTCTAACTTTAAGACACTATTCATTTCATCATTTAATACACCTAAATTTTTTAATCGAATAAGTGCCATGTCATAACTAACATTAAATTCTGTTTGTATTTTAGCAATATCTAAACCGCTCCATTTATTAACAGGTCTATCCTCTAACTCTAATCTAATAAATTGTTGAATTTTTTCCATCGGCATTAATAAATATGCCGCGAAATAATTTGCCTCGACCTCTAACTCATTCCTATCATCAAAGTTATCGTCTTTAATCATTTGTAAACCTTGTTCTGATAGATGCAGTTTTTGATGGCCAATTTCATGGGCAATAGTAAAAATCTCTCTAGATAAGATCAAAGATGAATTAGAAAAAATAATCCTTTCACTGTCCTTTATTAGTGCAAATCCTAAAAAATCATCTTTTCCAATTGGATATCTTATTACTCTATAGCCTATTTTTTCAGCTGCTTCAAATATATTCGGAATTCCATAGCCTGCTACATTACATTCATCTCTAACTGTATTAGCTATCTTTTCAATAAAAAGTTGCCTTTTTTTATTCATTAATTTATACCTGCCTAACACTATTATATAGAGTCCTATGAGCATAAAATATATTAATCATCTCATTAATATACTCAAATTTATCGTCAGAAGTATCGTCACTTACTTTTCTATACATAGGAACTTCTTGTTTAATATTATTAACAGCAGAAGTTATTTCTTCAGTTGTAATCCCCAAGATGCCAGCTATAGTAGTAATGCTTGCATATGAGATATCTATTAAACCTTTTTCAATCCTAGCATACTTTTGTCTAGTGCAATTCATTTTTTCTGCAACCTGTTCTTGTGTAAATCCTTTAAATTCTCGTAAAACTCTGATTCTTCCTCCTAAAATAGTATTCATAACTCCACTCCTTCCATATTTATTATATGTTTTATTATATGCAATGTCAATTATAATGTTATGGTACCGTAACATTGTAATTTTTATACGCCCATATATATGTGCATTACACCTTTTAATGTTACATCCTTGAAACATTCTTAAAAATATCTTATATTTGCAAAAACAAAACCCACTAGGTAGCTTGACAATTCCAATCAGTTTACCCAGTGGG
>CAYXAT010000130.1:0-4396 GCA_964462065.1 uncultured Clostridiaceae bacterium
AAACCTGCCGTTAGCAGTCTTGCTATTTTAGGGAATCTGAGCATCAGCGGAACAATTATAAAAGTTGAAGAACTGGCAAATGTGCTTCAAGTCTGCCTAGACAGTGGTGCCAAAAAAGTCCTTTTACCAATCACATCGGCAGCAGACATGGCGTCAGTACCACCCGAATTGATGGGCAAATTTAATTTGATATTCTACCAATCACCTGAAGATGCGGTGTTTAAGGCATTGGGGGTTGAGTAGCCTAAGGTAGATAAATTAATAAGTTGCAAAAATTGTTGGTCTGGGACAAGGCGTGTTGATTGATTTGGCGAAAGAAATCTGGTATATAGAAGAATAAGCGGATAATGTTATAATTCTCCATTTTTAGTTTAAAGGTAGCCCAACAAGTTTTCCTTCTTTGCTGCAAGCATGGGCTGTAGGATCATCATGTAGATAGATTGCTTCAATATGGCCACCAACTATTTACTGTAAGAAATGGGATTTCTAGATATTTCGGATAATCTAGTTATATTTTCATGCTCAGTAATTAATGCATCCATAACATTCATCATCTTTTTTTAAACATTAATAATATAAAAATGCTTTATAAATGTTTGAATAATAGTCCAGAGCTTATTAAAGTCAACATAACTATTTAAATATAAATCATAATTAATAAATAAAAAGTGGTTCTGAAAAATAAAGGACCTTATTATATAGAAATAGAGAGAAGAGGGATACAATGATTGAAGTTCGGTTTACAACCTATTTTTCTATACAACATTTGAAATCAGCTTATTTGTTAGCAATAGAATCTCAGAAAGTTGAAAATTTTAACACTTCAAATCTGGGAGCTCTTGAAAAAGATGACTTATATTCTAAAGATACAGCATTTGTAACTGGTTCATTGTTTGCAATAGTTTCATTCTTAGAGGCTGCAATTAGAGAAATTATTTCTGATATTATTAAGAGGCATGAAAGAACTAATGAGATTTCATCAGACATTAGGTCTTTAATTCAAACTGAATGGAATAAAAAGAGCAGAGATAGTTTAGAAAGAATATCAATTCTCAATAAATACCAAAGATTATCGGAATTAATTATCCAAAAAAATATTGATGAAGATTCTGAACTATATAACAACTTATTCAATATAATTATGGTAAGAAATACACTTGTTCATTATGATCCTAAAGAATATTCAATTCATTCACCGTATACTTCTAATAACCCAAATCAATATGAATTAACAAAATTTCTTGATGGGAAATTTGCATATTCTGTGTTTTTCGAGAAATCTGGCAACCCATTTTTCCCTGATAAATGCTTAGGATATGGATTTGCTAAATGGGCACTACAAAGTGCTATTTTATTTACAGATATATTTCATAACTCAATTAAATTAAAGCCAATATATGATCATATTAAAAAAGACATTATTTTTGAATAAACAACTATTATATCTTTTAATTGATTCACCATAAATTTTACTGTTAAAATTCTATTTAAAGTATTTGCTTAGACACGATAACGTTCAGCGTGTGTTATATCATTTTTTATGAATTCATTAGCTTTAGAACCATAAACTACAAGTAAGTTTTAGCGTATTAGATAATCCAGGCAAATCTTTCCCATCCTTAAGTTCATGGCGGACCTTACTTAAAAACTCTACGGAAAGTTTATTTGTAAAAATTATCACATTTCATTAAACTATAGCTAAGAGGTGGATAAAATGGATTGCGAAAAGATTGGAAGATTAATATATACTTTACGAAAAGAGAAGAAATTGACGCAGCAACAGCTTGCTGAGCGTATGAATATCAGTGATAAGACTGTATCAAAATGGGAACGGGGATTAGGCTGCCCGGATGTATCGCTATTACCTGTAATATCTGATATTTTTGGTGTAAGCCTGGAAAACTTGTTTTCCGGACACCTGGATGAGAACGATTTAAAAGGAGTCAATATGAAAAAGTCAAAATTTTATGTCTGCCCGTTATGCGGGAATCTATTGATCGGCACAACAGAGGCCGCAATATCATGTTGTGGTAAAAAACTGCAAGCACTGACGCCTAAAAAGGCTTCCGATGCAGAAAAATTAACTGTAGAAAACATAGAAAATGAATATTTTATTTCTATAGAGCATGAAATGAAGAAATCACACTATATTAGTTTTGTTGCTCTTCTGACAGGAGATAGTATTATGCTTCGTAAACAGTATCCTGAATGGGATCTGCAGGTGCGTATACCACGATTTGGAAGAGGAATGCTAATGTGGTACTGTACCGAACACGGATTGTTTTATCAGTTGGTTTAGCCACTTCAAATCATTTTAGTCAAAAAAAGTGCCGGAATGATTACGACAACCACGAGCGCTTAATGGGCAGTATTCGGGAATGATACACGAAGCGGCGGTCCAAACGGATTTGTTATCAAAGCCAAATACAGCCTTATTGAAGATAAAAATTTGATAATAAAAGGTTATATATCTGTGATATAATATATTTATCAATGAATAAGGGGTGACCACATGAGATAATTTCTTGCTAATTAATGAATTAAACGTATGGCAATTGACCTTGCATGGCAAGGGCTGATTTTGCTGTGCTTGTATTAGCGAGAAATCTCTTTTTTAAAATATTTTTAAAAAACTGCATTATAATTTGCGGATTAGTTGAGAGTTTTCTATTCTCAACTTTTTTTGTAAGAGCAAGTTCTCGCTGTGATAGAAGATATCAGAAGGGAGAATATTATGGCATTAATTGATATTACTAATTTAACTTTTGAATACCCCGGCAGTATGGAACCTATTTTCAATGATTTAAACCTGAAACTGGATACCAATTGGAAGTTAGGGTTTATCGGAAGGAATGGTTACGGGAAGACCACCTTTTTAAATATATTGGCGGATAAGTACTCTTATACGGGTACTATCATAAAGCCGCTTACTATGGTTTATTTTCCTTTTCCTATAGAAAACTATAATATAATGACTTTAGATTTATTAAAAATTTTGCAGCATGATTTCATTTTGTGGAAATTGCAAAAAGAAATGAATCTTTTGGAGATGGAAGAGGCCTATTTACATCGCATGTTCTCAACACTAAGCGGTGGTGAGCAGACTAAAATCCTGTTAGCTTTGTTGTTTACAGATGAGGAGAGGTTTTTGCTGATCGATGAGCCTACCAATCATTTAGATATACGCGGAAGAGAGGCAGTGGCAAAATACTTGAAGGATAAAAAAGGTTTTATTTTGGTATCCCATGATAGAGAATTTATAAATAATATTGTGGATCATATATTGACTATTGAAAAGAATAAGATAGTTCTTCAAAAGGGAACATATGATACCTGGGAACAGAACAAAAACTTGGAAGACCAATATGAATTGGAACAAAACCAAAAGCTTAGAAAAGAAATAAGAAGGCTTAAAGAATCTTCGAGAGAAAAAGCAGCATGGTCTGATAGTGTGGAGGCAACTAAGAATACAAAAGTATCAGGAATAAAACCCGATAAGGGCTATATAGGTCATAAGGCAGCGAAAATGATGAAACGCTCCAAAAGCTTAGAAAAAAGATACAATAAAGCTATAGAAGATAAAGAAGAATTATTGAAGAACGTAGAAATTTCAGATAAACTGCAAATTACCGTATTAGATCATCATAAAAAGCAATTTGTTAATGCAGAAAATTTCACGGTGGCATATGATGGTAAAAGAGTTTTTGAACCTATAGATTTTAAGATTAATAAAGGAGATTGTATTGTTTTTAAAGGTGATAACGGGAGCGGCAAAACCAGTATTATAAAAGCGATTTTAGGTGAAGATGTTCCTTGGCAGGGCAGGCTTGATATAACCAAAGGGCTTTCTATTTCTTATGTTCCTCAAAAATTTCACACTATAAGCGGTAATATAAATGAATTTGTAGATAAACAGCAGGTAGATAAAACGAAACTTCTCACAGTTTTAAGGAAGATGGGCTTTTCCAGGAGTCAATTTGATATACCAATAGAGGATTTCAGTATGGGGCAAAAGAAAAAAATCTTATTAGCCAAGTCTATTTGTGAAGAATCACATTTATTCATCTGGGATGAGCCTTTGAATTATATTGATGTAATTACAAGACTTCAAATAGAAAATATGATATTGGAATACTCCCCTACTATGATTATCGTCGAACATGATAGAAGGTTTGTGGATAAAATAGCGACCGATATTATTGCATTGGATTAGAAGAAACTTTGTTAGCCCTTCCTATAAGCTACATATAGAGCATAGGAATTAAGGCCTATGACAAACATTGAAAAGACCTGGTTTAATTTGTTTAAATGATTTTTATTTATAAAAAACGAGTAAAACTGCTTTTATTCTGTACCCGCCTTTAATGCATCACTCATTGGTATTGTTGCAAGCTTT
>CAYXAT010000131.1:0-4373 GCA_964462065.1 uncultured Clostridiaceae bacterium
ATTTAATGCCCAGGCAAACTGTTTATCTTTGATTTTGGATGATGTTAAAAAATTCGCAACCTGCCCTTTAGCATGAACCCCCGCGTCAGTTCTACCTGCACCTATGATATTTATTTTTTCCTTAGTTATTTTAAATATTGCTTTTTGTATTTCTTCTTGTATTGTTTTAGCATTAGTTTGTATCTGCCACCCGCTATAAACGGTTCCATCATATTCAATTATCAATTTTATGTTTTTCATAAACCATTCCTCCTGCAAGTAATGGTTATTTAATAAAATATCTGCTCCATATAACCGCTCCAAAAAAAATCGTTGTTATCACGGATGCTCCCAAATCTATGTATTCCAATTTCAATTGTTTCATTCTGGTTCTGTTCTCTCCGCCTCTGTAGCACCTTGCTTCCATTGCCAAAGCTAATTCATCAGCCCTTCTGAAGGCGGATATAAAAAGCGGAACTAAAAGTGGTATCATGGCTTTTGCTCTGTTGATTATATTGCCCGATTCAAAATCTGCACCTCTTGCCATTTGTGCTTTCATGATTTTATCCGTCTCTTCTAATAAAGTAGGTATGAATCTTAATGCAATGGTCATCATCATTGCTATTTCGTGTGCCGGCACTCCTATCTTTCTGAAAGGGTTAAGGAGTTTTTCAATGCCGTCCGTCAGCGAGATAGGGGAGGTTGTCAGAGTCAAAAGGGAAGCGCCGGTTATTAAGAATATCAACCTTAGTGCCATAAAGCCTGCTTGGTACAAACCTTCTTTTGTTATTTTCAATTTCCAGATTGTATATATGATTTCTCCTTCTGTCATAAAAATGTTCAGTATAACCGTTAAAAGTATGATTGCAATTAGAGGCTTAAGCCCTTTAAACATATATTTTATCTCAATCTTTGATATAAATAACGCCATCGCCATGAACGCAATAACAAAAATATAGGCAAAAAACTTATTTATAAAGAAAAGGGATGCAATAAAAACAAAAGTAATTATTATTTTTACACGGGGGTCTAAATTATGTACTTTTGTATCACCCGGAATGTATTGGCCAATTGTTATATCTTTAAGCATTCTTTTTACCCCTTAATACTTTTAATATCATTTCTTTTGCCTCTGCTGTTGAGATAGCATCCTCCAAAGGAAACCCTTTTTCTTTTAATTCTCTCATAAGATACGAGACTTGCGGCACCCCGAGACCTACATTTTCCAATAGTTTAATTTCTTTAAATACCTTGTCCGGAGTATCCATAAGCATGATTTTGCCTCTGTTCATGACAATAATTTTATCCACCAGTTTCGCGATGTCCTCCATACTATGGGACACCAGTATTACAGTCATCTTTTCTTTTTTATGCAATTCTTTTATTTGATTGAGTATTTCATCTCTACCCCTCGGATCCAAACCCGCAGTGGGCTCATCCAGTATCAAAACTTTTGGTTTCATAGCAATTACACCGGCAATTGCTATCCTTCTTTTTTGCCCGCCACTGAGATCAAAGGGTGAGGAATCTTTGATTTCATTATAGTTCAGCCCTACCATTTCCAAAGAGGATTTTACTCTTTTTTCTATTTCTTTCTCATTCAAGCCTAAATTCTTAGGTCCGAAAGCTATATCTTTATATACCGTTTCTTCGAAAAGTTGATGTTCCGGGTATTGGAATACCAAGCCTACCTTTTGTCTGACAGTCTTTAAGGACGCTTCTTTTGAATTGATATCCACATCATCTAAAAGTATCTTCCCCGATGTGGGCTTTAATAGTCCGTTCAGATGCTGTATGAGAGTGGATTTGCCAGAACCCGTATGCCCTATTAAACCAATAAACTCACCGTCTTCTATAGTCATAGTAATATCTTCCAATGCCATATGCTGGAATACGGTATCTTTCATGTATATATGGGTCAGGTTTTCTATTTTAATCGGCATAGTTCCACCACCATTTCTTGTACTGTCAGGGTATCGGAAGGAATATTGACACCCTCATCTATCAGCATTTGGGCTAATTCTGTAATCTGAGGCACATCAAGGCCGATTTTCCTTATTTCTTTTACTTTTGAAAAAACCTGTTTGGGCGTACCCTCTATTACAATTTTTCCGTCATCCATAACATATACTCTATCGGCATTAACTGCCTCATCCATATAATGGGTTATTAAAACTATTGTAATATTTTCTTCTTTATTGAGTTTTGTTATTGTGTCTATTACTTCTTTTCTTCCCGAGGGGTCAAGCATAGCGGTGGGTTCGTCCAAAACTATGCATTTTGGTTTCATAGCTAAAATACCCGCTATGGCAATTCTTTGTTTTTGGCCGCCGGAAAGCAAATGAGGACTATTTTTTCTGTATTCAAACATGCCCACATTCAATAGGGATTCATCGACTCTTTTTCTTATTTGCAATGGTGGTACACCTAGATTTTCAGGCCCGAATGCCACATCTTCTTCCACTATTGTAGCAACAATCTGATTGTCCGGATTTTGAAACACCATGCCTGCTGTTTGTCTAATGTACCATAAGTTTTCCGGATCCGTAGTGTTCATTCCGTTTATGTAAACAACGCCGGAATAGGGCGTAAGCAGTGCATTGAGATGTTTTGCAAGAGTAGATTTTCCTGAACCGTTATGCCCTAAAATTGCGACAAACTCACCTTTATCAACTCTGATATTTATGTTTTTCAAAGCAAATGATTCTTCTGATTCTTGACCGGGATATCTGAATGTAACATTTTCCGTTTTTATCATTTATTTACCTCTTAAAAACAAACCTTAATCTCTTTTGTTATCACTTATAAAAGCTGTTAATAATCAGGGCAGATTATGTCCGGCAAACGCCGGACGCCCTTAATACCATTATATTATACAGGATTCATGCTTTATTGTATAGCAAAAAACATGGGACTAAGTATACACTTAATCCCCCAGTAATTGCATTTATTCTTATACTAATTCAATTAAAACGACTTCCGCTGCATCTCCGCGCCTTGGGGCGATTTTTAAAATTCTCGTATATCCGCCGTTTCTGTCATTATATTTAGGTGCTATTTCATCAAACAGCTTTTTAACAACATCTTCTTTAGTTATATATGACAATGCCTGACGTCTTGCATGCAAATCACCTTGTTTGCCTAAAGTAATCATTTTTTCTGCTATGCTCTGCGTTTCTTTGGCTCTTGTATTTGTTGTCATTATCTTACCGTGTTCCAACAAAGCAGTAACCAAATTTCTGAGCATTGCTTTCCTTTGTGCACTGGGACGTCCAAGCTTTCTATACCCTGCCATGACTATACCTCCTCATCCCTTAATCGTCATTTTTTTTCAAGCTTAAATCGAGTGAAGCCAGTTTCTGTTGTACTTCTTCCAAGGATTTCTTGCCGAGATTTCTTACTTTCATCATATCTTCCTCTGTTTTTTGTGTTAATTCTTCAACAGTGTTTATGCTTGCTCTCTTTAAACAGTTAAAGGATCTGACGGATAGGTCAAGTTCTTCGATAGTCATCTCCAATACCTTGTCTTTTCTGTCTTCTTCTTTTTCTATCATTATTTCCACATCACTGACATGTTCAGTAAGAGTTACAAACAGATTTAAATGCTCGTTTAAAATCTTGGCACCAAGACTTGCCGCTTCATCCGGTTTTAATGCTCCGTTTGTCCATATTTCCAATGTAAGTTTATCATAATCCGTCCTATTTCCAACACGTGTATTCTCTACAAAATAATTAACCTTTGTTACCGGCGTAAATATAGAGTCTATCGGTACCACACCAATAGGCTGATTTAATTGCTTGTTTTTCTCGGCGGTTGCATAACCTCTGCCTCTTTCAACCGTCATTTCCATATACAGTCTGCTTCCTTCGCCCAGAGTAGCAATATACAAATCAGGATTGATTATCTCTACATCCGCATCCGCTATTATATCTTTTGCTGTAACGACTGCTTCTCCTTGTGCATCTATAGTGATTATTTTATTATTATCGCCGTGCATCCTGAAAGCAATATTTTTTATATTCAGTATTATTTCAGTTACGTCTTCGGTTACACCGGGGATTGTAGAAAATTCATGTAGGACACCATCTATTTTGACTTGTGATACAGCAGCCCCGGGTAATGAAGATAAAAGTATTCTTCTTAAAGAATTACCAAGGGTTGTTCCATTGCCCCTTTCTAAAGGTTCAACAACAAATTTACCATATTTGAAGTCCTCAGCCATCTCAACACATTCTATCTTAGGCTTTTCAATTTCAATCATTTTCCCAAAACCCTCCTTAATTTAAAAATTATATTTATTTCGAGGGTAACTGATTTTTAATCTATTATTTAGAGTACAACTCAACGATTAAATGCTCCTCTATCGGCATGTCAATATCTTCTCTTGTCGGAA
>CAYXAT010000132.1:0-4268 GCA_964462065.1 uncultured Clostridiaceae bacterium
GCGTGGTCTCTCCGGTTATCTATAGTATTGTACGGACGTTAAAAGCAAGACGAAACGTAAACAGAGGATTGCCCATAGAAAAGCCTACATTGGAAAGCGCCAGAAAACGTATATTTATAACCCATGGTACAACACTTGTGATTACGATTATCATTGCGTTGGCAATAATTGCAGATTGGTATTTTAGACCGGAGGTTGTATCAATATCATTATCAGGACCAATTATAGGTACTGCAATAGGTTTAATTCTTAGATATTTTATAAAAAGAAAAGGTAAAGATAAAAAAGACAGCGTTTTATATGTGACTTTTGCCATATTAGGTGTGTTGTTTTTATCTGCTATTTTAAACTCTGTGCTTAGTGGGCTTAATATAGATTCCGGCTACAAAAATGATACTATACCCGAGGGATATCCCATAATTACATTATCAGATTTATCGGGAGGAAGCTCACAAACAGGCACATTGGTGAGCAGAGAGTTTAATGCCGGTATGAGCCCTGTCACTCCCAAGCATTATAGTTACTATGAGTTTCTTCGGAATGACAATGGATTAGAAGAGAGCTTAAACGTTAGATACTATAAAACCATTAATCCTCGTTTTGCTTTGACGATATTTAACGGTATAGTATCTGAGTTAAGAGAGGGCATAAAGTGGAAGGGCATGACTTTTTTAGAAAGAACTATAATTTCAGATGATGAGATGAAGTATTTATGGAAGGCAGATAATCTGGCACTTACCAAAGAGCGGGATGAAATTATAGTTCAAAAGGGGAATATAGTAGTTCGATTGTTCGGAGATATAGATTTTGAAGATAAATATATTAGGGAGTTAATTATCGATAGGTTTTTCACCAATTGAGCATCTTATATTTCTAATGCATTATTTAAGTTTGCGCCAATAATGCCCCCAACACTCAGTTACTATTTTTCTTGCGGCGAATAGTGTTATGGAAGAAGGATCAAGGGATGGTGCTACTTCTACGATATCCATGCCTATTATATTTAAATTAAAGAATTCATATAGCATATCCAACAGCTCCCTAGAACATAGTCCGCCGAATTGGGGGGTTCCGGTCCCCGGTGCATAGGCAGGATCCAAACCGTCAATATCTACGGTAATATAAATATTATCAAAGGCTTTCATTGTTTCCAATACCTTTTTGCATGTTCCTTTAACACCGATTTCCCTGATTTCCCTGGCTGATAGGATATTCATTTCTTTCCCTTGAATGAATCTGTGTTCCTGAAGTTCAATGGACCTGAGCCCCAAGAAGTAGATGGAGGTCAGACTTTCCACATGTTCCAGTTCTATTGCCCTTCTTTGAGTACAGCCGTGGGAGTATTTATCACCGTCCATCTCATCGCAAAGGTCAAAATGAGAATCGAAATGTATAATTCCCAAGCTGCCATCAATGGTTCTATCAATACATTGAAGCACGGGAATCGTTGTAGAATGGTCTCCCCCAATCATTATAAAGAATTTTTTATTCTTAACGCATTCTGCGATTGGTTGTTCAATCTTACTTGCTATTTCAGGGATACTTTCACCTGAAAAGTTTCCCAGGTCCAGTACCTTTTTATTTTCAAAGTTTTCAAATCTTTCTGTTGTAGGATCTATTGTATAGGTTATTTTTCTAAGCTCATCGGGAGCTTTGGCTGCGCCTGCTCTGAAGCTGACGCCTTTGTCATAAGGAATACCAAATATCACTGCATCCGAATCTTTTATTGTAATGCCGGGGGTATTCAGCCTTGCCCAAATTTTTGAATCCATATGAAGGTTTTCCATAATGTCTGCCCCTTTCAGTTTGTTTTATGTTTACATATTATCATACAAAGAGAGAGTTTAAAATAAATAACATTTTCACATGTTTATAAATATCCGGAAGTTACTTATCTATGGTAGTTTGTTGGATATAGTGTTAAACTATTTTGTATAATTATAATAGGGTTGTAGTATAATCCAAGGTTTATAATGTATGGCATATAGACAGCCCAAAAACTGTGATTTATTATAGCGGTATCAAACAATTTAGTATACCCAGAAAAGGGTTGCTATATCTATACTTCAATTAAATTAAGGTTACATCAATAAGATACGCATGGGTTTAGATAATAATGGGAGAACAAAATGAAAAAAGTAATAAACAAAACACTTATATTTTTAATTACAATTGCTGTGATATCTTTTATGATTGTTGAGGTTTTGATACTTATTGAGGGACGAAATGAGGCAACTGAAAAGGTAGATTATGTAATTATATTGGGGGCAAGGTTATATGGGGATATTCCTTCGCCTGCCCTTTTAGAAAGGCTAAAAGTATCCAAGGATTATTTGCTTGAAAATGAAGATATAATGGTCATAGTTACCGGAGGACAAGGCCCCGATGAATATATATCAGAAGCTCAAGCAATGAAGAACTATCTAATTGAAAATAGCATTGGTGACAACAGGATAATTGTTGAGGATAAAGCCACAACAACCTTTGAAAATCTGCAGTTTAGCTTAGATAAAATTAAAGAATTGGATGCAAATAGTGATCTCAAGATATTAATCGCTACAAATAAGTATCACTTATTCAGGGCAAAGTTTTTAGCCAAAAGATTAGGACTGGAACCATATGGATTACCGGCTAAAATTCCTCCGACAATTATTATTAAATCGTATATCAGGGAGTATTTCGCATTTATTAAATCAATCATTTTCGATAAATAGCGAAGAAAGGAATAGCAAGGAGTCTTGACAGGGCTTCATTCGATAAAGACTTATTAAAGCAAATCATTGATGAAGTAATAGGTCGGGATGATCTGTATAAATCCGATTGACTTTCTAAAATGCTCCCGGTGTTTAGGGAGAGATATATATTTAAAGATACGGGAGGGGATACAATGGATAAAGAATTGAAATGCTTACGCTGCGGTAAACCGATGATATTGGCAATGAATGACAGAATACAGTTGGGAGATAAAGCCATACCCTTTTCTCACTTTGCCTCCGGCTCACTGAAGGTTGATATTTACTATTGCAAAGTATGCGGCAAGCTAGAATTCTATAACGATAAACTTCTCAAATAGTCTTAAAGGTGATTAAGTGCTATTTTTTATATTAAGTATAGCAAAATGCTTTTAGTAGAGAGATAAAGACCTTGTCACCGTGGAATGATAATGGAATAATAGTACCATGAATTGGCTATTATTATGCTATTTTTGCCTATATATCTGGGGTGTACTTAAATAAAGTAACTAAAAATATTTATATTACAGCGATAATTGAGTGTTATAATTAAGATATAGCAAATGTAAATAAACATGGAACAGGAGGTATGAAAATGCAATACATAGTCACGGGTTATGACGGAACTGACGAAAAGGCAATGGAGAGAAGGCTTGCAGTCAGGGAAGACCATTTAAAAGGTGTAGAAAGACGGTTTAATGCCGGTGAGCATTTATTAGGGGCGGCTCTGCTTAACGATGACGGAAAGATGATTGGTTCTATGATGGTTGTTGAGTACCCTTCCATGGACGAGCTCAATAAATGGCTGGATGAAGAACCGTATATTTTGGGCAAAGTATGGCTTAAAGTTGATATCAAACCATGTAAAATAGCGCCTTTGTTTATGGAACTTTATAAATAGGATTTAAGAAAACTTTTGCTATTAAATTAGTAAAAAAAGATAAAAGAGGTGGTTGAGAATTTAATCTTTGCCACCTTTTTTGTTTTTTTTATAAAATGCATCCTTTGTAAATTGAAGCAAAAATCATAGTATTGACATATATACAGTTTTAGACAGTAGAAGAGAGTATCGTAATTTATTATAATATAGTAAGGTAGGCAAAGAAGCGGAATACAAGAGGAAGGAAGTTTAATCATTGCAAGGGTTTTTTTCAAAGGTTTACGATATTGTTGCAAAGATCCCCCGAGGTAAGGTTACCACATACGGGCAGATAGCTCTATGGCTTGGGGAACCAAGAAGCGCAAGGGTAGTGGGTTGGGCTATGAGGGCGGCACCGAAACATTTAAATCTGCCATGCCACAGAGTAGTAAACAAACGAGGCGAAATGTCTCCTAAATGTTTATTCGGTTCTGCGGAAATTCGCAGGTCAATGTTGATTTCGGAAGGAATATCTTTTAAAGACGATGGTTGTATTGATATGGAAAAACATATATGGGAAAGAAAAACCTCCTAAAGCATTATGCCGAAGGAGGTTTAAACTTTTATTCTATGGAGGTAATCTCCCAATATTCATATTTCTCATCGACTGAAATTTT
>CAYXAT010000133.1:0-4223 GCA_964462065.1 uncultured Clostridiaceae bacterium
TCTATAAATTTTCTTATATATATACTATGAGGAATTCTTTATCCACATTGGTCAGTATTTTAGCATCTATCACTGTTTATGCTGTTTTGATAATAATCACAGGCGGATTAAGAGCAGAAGAGTTGGAAATGATACCGGGTGGTCGAAAACTTTCAAAAATGCTTAAGAAAAAGGGAATGTTATAGGAAGGTGATAAATTTGGGTAAAATTATAATAGTAGGTCTGGGCCCGGCGGGTTACGGAAACTTGACGATAGATACACTAAACCTGATAAAAGCTTCTAAATGCCTGGTATTTAGAACTGAGAAACACCCATTGGTAGATGATTTGATTAAGAAAGGCTTGGTATTTCAAAGTTGTGACGATATCTATGATGAATCGGAGGACTTTGACCAAGTTTACGAAAAAATCTCTCAAAGGATTATGAATTTAGCTGCGGATAATTCGGAAGTCGTCTATGCCGTACCGGGACATCCTTCGACTTATGAAAAAAGCGTGCAGCTGATTATTGAGAAATCTAAAGGTATTGCAGAGGTACAATTGTTACCTGCCGTCAGCTTTATAGACGCAGTTTCTATTGCTCTTAAAACAGACTTTTCGTCCGGCATAAAAATAATTGACGGGTTGAGGTTGGGGGAACAAAAACCCGATGCGAATTGTGCAAATATAATCACTCAAGTATACAATAGACTTGTTGCATCCGAAGTCAAATTGAGTCTTATGAATTATTATAAAGACGAACAGCGTATCTGCGTAATAAAAGGTGCGGGGTCAGATGTTGAAAAAATGCAATGGCTTGAGCTCCACGAACTGGATAAAATAGACTGGGTGGATTATCTTACGAGTATTTATATACCGGAGGCAAGGGATAATAAAAGATATAGCGATATTGATGACTTGGTGCTTTTATTGAAAGTTTTAAGGGGAGAAAATGGCTGCCCTTGGGATAAGAAACAGGACCATCAATCACTGAAACCTTATTTAATAGAAGAATGCTATGAATTGATTGACGCAATAGAAAAAGAGGATGCGGAAGCCATGGTGGAAGAGTTGGGTGATGTGCTTTTGCAAGTCCTGTTGCATTCACAAATCGGATTTGAAGACGATGAATTTGATTTAAACGATGTTTTAACTGTGTTGAATAATAAGCTTATCAAGAGACATCCTCATGTTTTCGGTGATGTATCTGTTTCAAATGAAATCGGGGCGCAAAAAAGTTGGGAAGCAACGAAACGAGAGGAAAAGTGTATAAAAAAATATTTGGAGACCTTGCTTAACATACCTAAGGCAATGCCATCCTTGACAAGGAGTTATAAGGTCCAGGAAAAGGCCGCCTTGGCAGGGTTTGACTGGGATGATGTTACCGGAGCCATGGAAAAGGTGGATGAAGAGTTATTGGAGCTAAAAGAAGTATATAAAACAACAAAAATTGATAAAATAGAAGAAGAGGTAGGAGATTTGCTGTTTGCGGTAGTTAATGTGGCTAGGTTCCTTAAAATACAGCCGGAATTGGCTCTTAAGTCAACAATAGAAAAATTTATAAATAGATTTAAATTTATGGAAGAAATAGCCTTGAGTCTTGGTAAAAACCTTGATATAATGACCTTACATGAGATGGATGTTTTATGGAATGAGGCAAAAACACATGAGATAACTAAAAAAATTAAAAATTAGTCAAGAAAAGAAGGATTTTTGCCAAATATAGAGAATAGCATATAGAACTCATGAATAAATAATTAGGAGGGATTATTTAATGAACAAAGCTGAACTTATTGCTAGCATGGCTGAAAAATGTGAATTGACAAAAAAAGATACCGAGAAGGCTTTAAAAGCATTTATCGATTCTGTAAAAGAAAGTCTCGCAAATGGTGAGAAGGTACAATTAGTAGGTTTTGGAACCTTTGAAGTAAAGCAAAGGGCAGCCAGAGTCGGAAGAAACCCAAGAACTAAAGAAGAAATAAAAATACCCGCATCAAAAGCTCCTGCATTCAAACCGGGTAAAGAGTTAAAGGAATCTGTAAACAAGTAATAGGGATACATAGAAAATCAGGTTAACAGCCTGATTTTTTGCTGCCCACATAGTTTGCTGCAATGGATGTGATTTTATGAGATTAGATAAATACCTTAAAATTTCCCGTTTGATAAAAAGGCGTACAGTGGCTAAAGACGCCTGTATGGGAGAAAGGGTATTTTTGAACGGCAGAAATGCGAAGCCGGGAACTGAGGTTGAGATTGGTGATATTATAGAAATCGCATATGGCGACCGAAAGTTAAAAGTTGAAATAATCAGCATAAACGAAAAGGTAATGAAAGGCGAGGCAAAGGAGATGTATAAGATTTTGCAGCCCTAGTATATTCATAATTCGTAATCTTTCGCATATAGATGTATATATAACAAGTTTAGCTCTATGCACAATATTCGGGAGGTTTTGATATGGACGGCGATAAGGAAAGAAAGGGAAAACAGCATAGGTTAACTTTGGAAGATAGAGAAAGATTACAAATAAGCGGAATTACGGATGTAGGGAGTTTTAATGATAATACGGTTATAATAAGCACCGAATTAGGGGATTTGGTAGTAAAAGGCGATGATCTCCATATAGTCAGTCTCGATGTAAATGCGGGAAATATAGTCATACAAGGTTTTGTTTATTCTTGCTTATATACTGATAAAGCCGTGTATAAAAGAGAAAAAGGCTTTTTCAAAAGTATATTTAAATAAGAGGTTGTTATATGGAAACGGTTCAATACCAGATTTTTATGTTTTCTATTACGCTATATGGCGGTTTTTTAATCGGTGTTTTATATGAGATATATCGAATAGTAAGAGGAACAAAAAGAAAAAAGGGTTTGATTACGTCCATATGGGATATATTATTTTTGATTGTTTCGTTTTTTATTGTTATACATATTATATTTTCAAGTAACTTCGGAGATTTAAGAGCATATGTTTTTATAGGTTTTATAGTCGGCTTTTTTTTATACGAAAAGATTATAGGCAGAATTTTTCGGAGCCTATTGATAAAAATATTTTCATTTTTGAGGCTTGTGTTTAAAAAAATTATTAAATTTATTACCGCACCTTTGCGATTTTTATGGAAACTTGTCTTAAAACCTGCTATTATAATATGTAACTATGCTAAGCAAAAAGTCACCAAAATTAAAAAAGTTTTTAATATTCCAAAAAAGGCTTTGAAAGTATGTGAAGAATATTATAAACTAATAGTTAAAAGGGACAAGAATTAAAAGACTTTCTATTGTTTTATCGAATATTACTATTTCAGTATAGTAATAAGGTGGTTCTGATGAGGGGAGGATGGCAATGGCGAGAGGCAGAAGAAGCAAGAAAATAAATTGGACAAGATTGTTTGTAACTATTTTCATAATCTATGCTTTGTTTACAATTGCCAACCAGCAGTATTCTATATACAAGCTTAACAAAGTAAAAGCAGAAGTTTTAAAGAATGTAGAAGATTCTAAATTGGAGAATGAAAGGCTTAAAGATATGATTAAGAATGCTTCCGATGAAAAACATCTTGAAAGAATGGCCAGGGAGCAACTTGGGCTCATTAAGCCGGGGGAGACTGTGTATGTTGACCAATCCTTATCGGATGTTTATTTGCAAGAAGGGGGTAATTAATTGTAGCATTTAAATGTTTTCTTCATTAGATGTATCAATAAAGCAATTATTTATAACTCTATGCAAATAAAAAGGAGGAATATTTTTAGTATGCCTATAGAGGAAGGTATGATACTTGAAGGTACCGTGGCCAATATAGCAAAATTCGGGGCTTTTGTGCAATTGACGGGAGGCAAAACAGGACTTGTTCACATTTCAGAGATAGCAGACACTTATATTAAAGATATAAGCAATTATCTGACTGAAAAGCAAAAGGTAATGGTTAAGGTTTTAAACGTGGATAAAGACGGTAGGATTAATCTATCCATCAAACAAGCCAAGATCATCAAGAAGAATACAAAACCTGCAGAGATAGATTGGCAGCAGGAATTTAGTAAAAATCAAATGGGGAGCTTTGAGGATATATTAGCGAAGTTTATGAAAGAAAGCGAAGAAAAACTTACGGAATTCGCTAAGAACAGAGATTCAAAAAGAAGTGGCGGATATAATCGCAAAGGTGAATTTGCTCAGAGATAATTTTTTGTTTAAAAATTAGACAGGATATGTTATAGGTAGCATATTAAATTATGTTACCTTTATTATT
>CAYXAT010000134.1:0-4148 GCA_964462065.1 uncultured Clostridiaceae bacterium
AGCGTATTAAGAATCATCCTATGGTCTTATGGAAAACAAGGGATTTAAAAGATACTGTTTTGGAAAATAATAAGAGATTGTAAAAGAAAAATATCTGTCAATATTGTGATGTAGTTAAGGAGGTCAGTAAATGGAATTACAATTTGATAAAAATTTAGAATATCAGCACCAGGCCATAGCCTCCATTGTAGACCTATTTATAGGACAAACTCCTATGCAGGCAAATTTTACTGTATCAGCCCAAATGGGACAAGTAGGTATTTATGATAGTGCTAACGGCATTGGCAACAGACTTGAACTTGATGAGGACGATATTTTAGAAAATCTGAAGGAAGTTCAACTGAGGAATGGTTTACCGCAGACAAAAAGCTTAAATCACGGAATGTATGACTTTGATGTAGAGATGGAAACGGGTACAGGCAAGACCTATGTCTATATCAGGACAATACTTGAACTTCATAAAAACTACGGATTTTCCAAATTTATAATCGTTGTTCCTAGTATTGCAATCAAAGAAGGGGTTCACAAGTCTTTGCAGATTACAAAAGATCATTTCAATGATTTATATGACAATACGATATATAATTATTTTGTCTATGATAGCGGCAAGTTAGAGCAGGTGAGAAGCTTCGCGGTTAGCGATAATATAGAGGTTATGGTTATAAATATAGATGCCTTTAGGAGGAGCTTTGATGACCCGACTAAAGAAAACAAAGCTAATATTATCCATAGACCTAATGACAGATTAAACGGTATGAAACCTATTGAGCTTATACAGGAAACCCGTCCTTTTGTTATAATAGATGAGCCCCAATCAGTGGATACCACTCCCAAGTCTAAAGAGGCCATTAAGTCCCTGAATCCTTTATGCACATTAAGATATTCCGCAACCCATGTGGAAAAGCATAACCTCGTATATAAATTGGATGCTGTGGACAGCTATAATTTAGAGCTCGTCAAGCAGATAGAAGTTGCAGGATTTGAGACTAAGGATTATCACAATAAAGCCTACTTGAAACTTTTATCCGTAAATAATAAAAAGTATCCTATAACAGCAAAAATAGAGATGGATGTTAAAAATAGAAGGGGTGTAGTTGAACGCAAGCCGGTAACAGTCAAACAGGGTGATGACCTTTATGAGAAGTCTAATGGGCGTGATGTTTATGAGGGATATATAGTCAATGAAATCTATTGCGAGGTTGAGAATGAGTATGTTGACTTCACAAGCAAAGGGGATATCTTGCGTATAGGAAAACCTATCGGTGATGTGGATGATTTGGCTATCAAGGGACAACAGATAAGAAAAACAATAGAAGAACACCTCAATAAAGAATTGATACTAAATAAGCAGGGTATTAAAGTATTGAGCCTATTCTTTATAGATAGAGTCGCTAATTATCGTTACTATGATAAAGAGGGAAATCCTAATAAAGGGATTTATGCAGAGCTATTTGAAAAGCATTATTCAGACCTTATTAAGCGGCCGAAATATAATACTTTGTTCAAAGATATTGACCTGGATACAGCAGCTGTAGATGTGCATAATGGATATTTTTCAGTTGATAGAAAGGGAGCTTTTAAAGATACCAGCGGTTCAACATTAGATGATGAAGATGCCTATAATTTGATCATGAAAGATAAGGAGCGTCTCCTATCTTTTGATACCAAATTGAGGTTTATCTTTTCCCACTCAGCCCTTCGAGAAGGCTGGGACAATCCCAATGTATTTCAGATATGTACTTTGAATGAGACACGAAGTGAGGTTAAAAAGCGTCAGGAAATCGGTCGGGGGCTTCGCCTATCTGTAAACCAGGATGGGGAGCGGCAGCAGGGCTTTTCTATTAATACTTTAACCGTGATGGCCAATGAGAGCTATGAAGATTTTGCAGAAGCTCTACAAAAAGAATATGAGACTGAAACCGGTATCAGGTTTGGTATTGTTGAGGATCATTTATTTGCCAATATTCCTATAAGGCAGGAAGACGGCAGTATAGAATATATAGGTCAAAAAGCTTCGGAGACTATATATAAACAATTTTTAGATAATGGGTATATTGATAGCTCGGGGAAGGTTCAAGACAGCTTGAGAACTGCCATAAAAAATAATAATGTTAATGTGCCGGAAGAATTCGAGTCTATAAAAACAGAGATTATCGCTCTTGCAAAAAAGGTATCCGGTAGTCTTAATATCAAGAACAACAGCGATAAAAAGAATATTGAATTGAATAAACAAGTTTATTTAGACCCGGAATTTAAAGATTTATGGGACAAGATTAAATATAAGACCACTTATTCCGTAGATTTTGATAGCGAAAAGCTGATTGAAGAATGTTGTAAAGAAATGCAAAACAGTCTTGCAGTCAGCTCAGCTAAACTTATTTATACCAAGGCAGGGCTTGCGATTAGCGCCGGTGGTGTTGCGGCAGAGGAATCAGACAGATATGCAGTAGGCCTGGATAATTTTCAAGAAAATATACCTGATATCATTGCCTATTTACAGAATGAAACTAATTTAACACGAAGGACTATTGTGGAGATATTGCTTAGAAGCAGAACAATTCCTTTATTTAAGAAGAACCCCCAAAGATATATGGAACAGGTGGTTCAAATTATTACTGCCAAAATGAGATTGATGATTGTTGACGGCATAAAATACACCAAGATGGGTGATGACAAGTACTATGCCCAAGAGTTGTTTGAAACTGAGGAACTTACGGGTTATTTAAATAAAAATATGAAAGAAAGTAAAAAGTCGGTATATGAATATATTGTATATAATAGTATCAATGAGGAAAACTTTGCTATTAGTTTTGAAAATAATAAGAGCATAAAACTATACGCAAAGCTTCCGGGGTGGTTTAAGATAGAAACACCTTTAGGCACCTATAACCCTGACTGGGTTGTGCTCATTGAAGTAAACGGAGAGGATAAATTGTACTTCGTACTTGAGACTAAAGGGGATACAATGTTTGACACTCTGAGACCGACAGAGCATGCAAAAATAAAATGTGGTAAAAAACATTTTGAAGCTTTGGGTAATGAAGTGGTATTTAAAGATGTTGATAACTTCGACGAATTTATAGCAGAAAAGGTAGTTATATAAAGTTAATTTTTATTATCTGAATGTATATTAAAGAATAGATTTTAAAAGCAAGGTAGTGATACGGTGAAAACCTTGATAAAAAAGACGAGAAAGAAGCTTTTGAACTCGTTAAACAGTATACGGAAAAATAAAAACTGTATTGGTTGAAAGTCTTAGGAAGGTTATTTTTTATGGTTCTTATGCAAAAAGGGATTTTAATGAAGAGTCGGATATTGATATTTTATTAATGGTTAGCGGTGGGGAAAATCTGAATATTGAAGATGAAGAATTAGCGGAAATTTCAGACCCTAAAACAATAACAGTAAAATAAGTGTAGAAATTATCAAAAACAGCAGCAACAGAGGCATATAAAACCGGTATTCTTTATATAATTCTCCGGTTGTTACACCCATTCGTTCCATTGTGAATGCCTGGCACAGATGAAGCGGGGAAAAGTAATAACCTATAAAACTGGCACCAAAGATAAAATATGTATATATATAGATTGATCCGCCACTGATATTGAATTGTGTCATAAAGGGAAGTACTATTGCCAGTGCTGTCGTATCAAATCCTGTGATAAATCCAAGGATAAAGGATGAGATCATAAAGAAAAGCATGGTAGAAAGTATATTATCCCTACTAGCTAAGATGATACTTTGGAGAATAGTGAAAAGTCCTTCCATATTTATTACTATTTCTTTCATTATCAGTATTGTGGCAACGGTTAGTAATGTTATCATAGTATTCTTATTAAAGGTTTTGATTGTAACACGGAGGAAGTCTTTTTTATCACCCAGTATATAAACCATAAGGATACTTCCTATTAAGGTTATGTAGAAGGGTAGCCCTGTGATTAAGTTTATTATTATGCACACATAAATTGGCGACGTATAAATCAACAGTTTCAACAGGTTTTGTTTAATATTATTCGGGGATTGTAATTTAGTTATTTCAATATCCTTTAGAAAACAGAAATAGCCTAAAAATATGATAGCAAAAACAAATGATAGGTCGATTAAAGCCAGTTTAAAAATATTAAGTTGGGGCATTGTTGCAGATATGA
>CAYXAT010000135.1:0-4120 GCA_964462065.1 uncultured Clostridiaceae bacterium
TTGTTAAGTTGGTTTAAGAGGTTGCTCATCCTAACAGCCCCCTTTCTACCTTTCTTTATATTATAAACAAAAAAAATATTTTGTAAAATAATATTTTGCGGATTTTTGCACTAAATCAGCTAACTGCACACGGAACCTTTTATAAATATATACGTCTATAGGTTGGAATTAAAAACTAATATAGTTATAATTGTGTAAGGGAATACTTTCTTATTTATGGCGGAGGGGGGTTAGTGATTTGCCTAAAAGCTTTACTAATATAACCTTATAATGGTTTTTAATATAAGTAACAGCTTTATGCATTTAAATTGCTATACATAATATAAATACGTAGAAGGAGGTTTTATTATGAAAAAAATAATTGCATTTGTATTGTCACTAACTTTGATTATTACAAGCTTTTCAGCAATACCTCTATATGCAGCATCAATAAAAGTAAGTGAAGAGGCAAAGGCTCTTGCTACAATAGGGATGTTGGAGGGTGACGGCGGCGGGGTTACTTCAGAATACATGGCCAAAAGAATGGATCGTTTTACCGCAGCCATATCTATATTAAAACTTAATGGCTTATACGAGGAGTCTTTAGATTATATGGGACGTACAAATTTTTCCGACGTGAATGACGTGAAATGGAATGAGGGGAAAAATATATTGGCATATCTAAAGGCTAACCCTGATTTAGGTTTTATAGGTAATGAATGGGGTGAATTTTTACCTTATAAAAGTATAGGTGAAAAAGAGTATTATAAGGTTCTTTTGGAGACCTTGGGATATAAGCAAAAAACCGATGGCAGATCCGGTGATTTTGCTTGGGATGAAACATTTGATTTTGCCGAATCTAAAGGATTGAAACCAAGCTATAAATCGGATTTCAATATTGACCTTTTGGCAAAGGCAACAGTATCAGCCCTAAATACAAAAACAAAAACAGGCAAAGTATATATAAATGTGCTAATAGATAAAGGTGTAATAAAAAGATCCGATGCTGTATATGCAGGCCTCATAAGAGAGGAAATTGATATAAAAGTAAAAAGTGTCAGAGCAGTGGGCAATACAATTGTAGAGGTTGAGTACGACAGCTATATAAGTGCTTACGATGCAGAAAACGTCAATAATTACACGATTGACGGATTAACGGTGAAAGATGCATTTTATATCGGAGACAATACAGTAAGGTTGGAAACGTCGGCTCAAAGCGGTGGCAGGCTTTACACATTAGCAGCCGGAAAGACAAAAATAAAATTTGCGGGAGTATCAAAAGTCTCAGGTTCTCCTACAATGAAAGTAATAAAAAGTGAAGACATTGAGACGGTGGTTATAGAATTTGATAAAGAATTAGATTATTATAGTGCTACAAAAACTTCTAATTACAGTATTGCGAACGTGGATGTTAACGAAGCCGAGATAAAAGGTAAAAAAGTGACGTTATCAACGAACGGTCTGGAATCGAGAAAACAATATACATTAAAAGTGACAAATATGAAATCCATAGATGGTATAGTATCCAAATCACAGAGCAAAACCTTTTATAGCAGACCGGATACAAACCCACCGACAGTAAAAGATGTCAAAGCGGAAACAAACGAAAGAGTAGTTGTAAGTTTTTCTGAAGCAGTTTCAGCGAATTCGGCAGAGGATACAAGCAATTACACTATCAACGGAAGGGATGGCGAATTAGCAATCTATGAAGCCATACTATTCGGTGATGATGAGGATAAAGTAGAGCTAATTACGGAAACGCAAAAAGCTTCTGCTAAATATGAGATAATTATTGAAAACATTGCTGATCAGACCAAAGCCGGCAATGTTATGAAGAGACCTGCAAAGAAAACTTTTAACGGAGCAAGAGAAGACAGGAACCCACCACAAATCTCCAAGAGTGATTTAAAAGTACTGTCGAGAAACCATATTCAGTTAGTCTTTACAGATAGCAGCAGGTTGGACGAAGGCACAGTATTGGATACCGGTAATTATGAGATAACTGTAAATGATAGATATAAGGATGAAATCTATGTGGAGAATGTAGAAAAGTCATCTTATGAAGACGGTAAATATAAATTGGTTCTTGAAGTAGAAGACTTGAGCATGAATGTGAATTACACTTTGAAGGTGTATGATATCGCTGACGAATTCGGCAATGTATTGGAAAAGAATAATACTATTTCATTTACTGTTAAAAGGGATGACTTTGCCGCATCTACAGTAAGGGATTACAAGGTGGTAAAAGGAGATGAAATTGAAATCTTCTTTACTAAGCCTTTGGATAAAGAAACTGCGGAAGACATCGCAAATTATGAAATAAACAATTCTATCGGCCATCCCTCAAAAGCAGTGTATAAAAATGATAAAGTGACTTTGAGTACCGGTTTGATGACAGAGGGCAAGGTTTATAAACTAACTATTGACGGCCTAAGAGACCTGGCTGAAAACAGGTTAAAGCTGACCTTTGAATTCAAAGCCACGGACGGAGAAAATGACACAACGGCACCAAGCTTGGATTATATCTACACAGAGAATAAAAAAGTGGTTTCAGTGGTATTTGATGAACCTGTCAGATATACTGACAGCGGAGGAAACAGAACAGCGCTGTATTTAAAATCATCCGGTGGCAAAGAAATAATACTATACGCTAAAGCATTGTCTGACGATGACAGGGTCATAGAATTTTCAGGCAATGGCGTTTCGGTGCCGGGTTACAATACCATATATACTATTAACAAAGATAAATCACTGAAGGGAATAACAGACTGGTCAACGAGAAGAAATGCGTTTAACACCAATGATTTGAAGTATTATGATCTTACATTGTATGGAAGCGACGAAGAACCTGATGCTCCCGAAGTTGATTATATAACACAAATAGACGGGAAAACATTTGAAGTTGAGATGTCTAAAGAAGTGGTGATAAAAAAATCTACAGTAAGCGCATCACCATCCGGCAGTTTTAGTGTCGTGCTGACTGATGAGAAAAATATAGTGAATTTTATTATCTCCTCAACAAAGGGAATAGACGGAAGCAGGGATTATAAGATTAATCTAAAAGAGGTTTTAGAAGACAGACACGGAGTGGCAGCCGTAAATTATGATAATGGGTATACCATTTTTTACGGTGAATATACCGATGATGATAAACCATATATAGTAGACGTTAAAGCCCTTGATAGATTTACCGTGGAGATTGAATATAATGAATCTATCAGCAGTTCAAGTCCGGGTAAATATACTGTAAAGAATACGGATGATTCCGCCCGTTATAAAACATTTACCACCTCTTCTACTAAAGTGGATAAAAATTTAGTACAGTTGACACTTAACAATCCTTTGGAGGGACGATACGAATATTATCTGATAATAGATACACCGGCTAAAGACTTGGTGGGAAATACAAGCGAGGATGTCAAAGGCGACGAATTCTATTTTGAAGGCACGGATTTGGCACCGGTGCTTGTTAAAGATGTAGACCATGAGGAGGCTTCGGCTGCGGTAGCAAGATTGGAAAACGTTGTGATGGATTTAGACAGCGAACAAAAGATAATCAATGCGAATGCAATTTTGGTAAATGTTCAAAATATTATAAACCAGTTAAACGATTCGGAAATGAGAAATGCATTGAATACCAGAAAAGCTGCGGCAGCAAAGAAAATTGAAAATGCAGAGAATAAACTGGCTGCAAGTTCTGTTATAACCAAAATAAGCGGGATATTTTCACAATCCGGCTTTTACGTCAGGGAATTTGTTGAGGCGGCAAGGGAAGCCTATGATGCCCTTACGGAGGCACAAAAAGAATTTGTGACGAATTATGAAAAACTAATAAATGCAGAGAGCAAATTAGCTATAGTTGCCGTAATAGAAAAGATAAACAGCCTGCCGGAAGCCTCAAAAATAAAAATAGAAGATGAGAGTGCGATAGTAGCGGCTAGAAAGGCATACGATGCTTTGACTAATGCAGAAAAGGTTTTTGTTACAAACTTCGGGAAACTGAACAATGCTGAAGCAAAAATAAGAGAACTGACTGAAGAACTTGAGAGAATAGAGCTTGAAAGAATGCAGCTTGAAAAAGATAAACAGGCGGCAAATGAAGTTTCAAATAGGATAGAAAGATTAAATTTATCGGAAATTA
>CAYXAT010000136.1:0-4113 GCA_964462065.1 uncultured Clostridiaceae bacterium
TGTTCAGAGCCTTTATATACTTTCAATTTTTTGAGCATTTTTCTGCCCAACGGGTTATTGGGAAGCATTCCTCTTACTGCTTCGTATACGGCAAACTCAGGCTTTTCAGCCATTATTTTTCTATATGGTACTTCTTTCAATCCGCCGGGATAACCGGAATGTTTTCTGTATAGTTTTTGATCTAATTTATTCCCTGTTAATACAACTTTCTCTGCATTTATTACTATAACAAAGTCTCCGGTATCTACATGTGGTGTATATATAGGTTTGTTTTTACCTCTTAATATCTTTGCTATTTCACTGGCCATTCTGCCTAAAACTTTTCCCTCGGCATCTATTACATACCATTTTCTCTCAACTTCTTCAGCCTTCGCCATAAAAGATTTCATGAATTCCCCTCCTTGTAATAGTATGTTTAATCGTATAAAAAAGAATACTAATAAACCACTACACACTTGTTTTATCCCCACATATAAAACATCTGTATATAATGCTAAAAGCTTTTCTTCTTCAATTTTCTATTTTAATGTTCATATGCATTCGATCCGGGGCAGTGGATCCTTATATGCAACAATAACATTCTAATACATAGTGCCTGGCGTGTCAACAATAAGGCAAATATTTTAATATGCATTTTTTGTTTTCTTAATTGTAAAACTAAAATAGACCACTTTTTTATATGGTGGCCTAATTTAGTTCAGCAAACTATCTTTGTTTTGTTTATTAATGATATTCTTAAAACACAGATTTTAATTCCAAGCCATATAATAAAACTTGCCTCTTATTCCAATATAATTTCATCTATGCCGAGCCCTGCTTTATCGCTTAGTATAAGCTTGTTGCCCGATAATTCAACTCCGCCATAGATAGGCTCATCAGCTATTAAATCTATTGCATCCAAATCAGCTCCCGTAATGTTTATCTTGCCTCCCGCCAAATGTGCTGCTGCAACTACTCCAATCTTGCTTTCTATCATGCATCCTACCATGCACTCTATACCACAGCTTTCAGCAATTGCATTAATCTTCAGTGCGTTATGAAATCCACCGCACTTCATCAGTTTTATATTTAGTATATCAACTGCTCTATTCTTTAACAACATAAAGCAATCATAGGGTGAGAATAAAGACTCATCAGCCATAATAGGCGTAGCAACATTTTGTGTTACCTGTTTCAATCCATCTATATCACGAGCTTTAACCGGTTGCTCAATCAGTTCCAAGTTAAGCCCAGAGTCTTCCATATACCTGATAGTAGTTATTGCCTCTTTCGGTGACCAACCTTGATTTGCATCAAGTCTTAGTTTAACACTATTACCTATTGCATCCCTTATAGCTTTTATCCTTTTTATATCTAATCTTCCATCTAATCCAACCTTTATCTTAAGCGTTGTATAGCCTTTATCAACATAGCTAACTGCATCACTCGCCATCTCCCCCGGCGAATTTAAGCTTATGGTTATATCAGATTCAATCACGTTCCCGGATCCGCCAAAAAGCTTATATAATGGTATATTATATCGTTTCCCAAAAATATCATATATGGCTATATCAACAGCTGCCTTCGCACTTGGATTATGAACTGCAGCTGCTTGTATTTTTTTCATTATAGGTTCTAATTCTTCAATATCCATTCCAATAATTGCCGGAGCAATATAATTATTAATGACACCTCTTATGGATTCATTTATGTCCCCTGTTATTACTGCTGTTGGAGAAGCACTTCCATAACCTATATCCCCTGTATCTGTTGTGATTTTTACAATAACAGCTTCTGCTACGGATAATTGCCTAAGTGCTGTTTTAAATGGTTTTTTTAGTTTCATAGATATCTGTTCCAGATCAACAGATACAATTCTCATGAGACTACCCCCTAACTATTATGTTCACTTTAAAATGTGTCTCGCTTCATATTTGTGTGTGTTAATTCTATATTTGATGCAAGCTGATAGAAAAAGTTGTTTAAACTTTTTCTATCAGCTTTATATCTGTAGATACCAAAAAACATTGTGCCTATGTCGTTATCATCTCATCATATATTGCTCTTGAAACCAGACCTATTACCTCTCTCCCATCCTTGTTTGTTTTTAAATCTTTAGTCAAAACGCAAACTAAATATGGAGCCTTGGGGAAATATACAATGCCTACATCATGTTCCAAATGGTCTAAATCACCTGTTTTATGGGCTATTGCTATTTCATCAGGCAAATATAAGCCTAGTCTTCCCCCTACCTGCTGCCTAAGTAATATATCATGCATTATTTTGCTTGATTCATCATCTATGTTTTGTCCAAGATATATAAGTTCCAAAATCCGAGCCATATCCTGTGCGCATGTATAGTTATCTTTGCCTGATGATTTTGCCTCAAAGTCCATCATTTTTCTTTGTAGAATTGTGTTATTTAATCCCAATGCTATACCTGTTTTGTTTATATTATCTATTCCTAAAAGGTTGATTAGGATATTTGTAGCCATATTATCACTGATAATTATCATCAGTATTGCTATTTCTTTAAGAGAAAATTTATGTCCAAATTCAAATTCTTTTAATATGCCATCTCCATCAGTAAGGAATTCTTCCTTTATTTCAATTTTATCATTTAAAGATAATTGGCCTATTTTACATTGTCTTAGCAATTCCGACAAAATAACCAGTTTTATTGTGCTTGCTGAAGGAAACACTTCTTTTTCGTTAAAAGAAAAACTTTCTCCTGTAAAAAGGTTCTTAACTACAACTGCTAAATAACCTGACGAATTTTCTATTATAGACTTTATCTTATCATGGAGCATACTTTCACAACTCCTTATCCTAAGAATGATCTGATAAATATGAATATGACTGTGCTGACAGTTATACTTATTCCAAACATTACCATGTTCTTAAGGTCTTTAGATCTTGCGAGTCCCATTTGCCCTAACATATCGGCTTCAGGATAAGCGAAAGACGTAATCTGTGAACCTACGAGTAATATTGCGCCCCACAAAGTTGCAGAAATTCCTACTCTTTCTACCAAGGTTTTAAACATATTGTCCATAACAACCGATTGAGCAACAGCTGCACCACCTATTCCAAATATGCCGGTAAGTGATGATATTAATGAAAATACTACTTTGCTTTGTGATTTCAACAGCGGTTCAATGAGTTTAACTAAAGCCTCAAAAGCGCCGGCTTCTGTAACAAACATAATGAAAGGGTCAAATAGAACGAACATGACGAATAGCCATATCATACGTCCCGCGCCTTCCATCATAGTTTCAAACAAATCATTTAAAGATAAACCGCCAAAAATACCTGTTAAAATAGCAACAGTAAACATTACTACAATTGCATAAGCAGAACCGCTTTTTACATAAATTCCATATGCGATTAAAGCAAATAACGATGCCGCAAAAGCTATAGTTGCTTTTTTAGTTTCATTTGTTGCTATGTATTCCATATTTGGTTTTTCTACGTTTTCATATGCATACACACCGTAAGTCTTTTTTTGTATTCTAATTGCCATGAAATAAGTAACTACCCAGCATATTAAAGCCACAGGCAAGCCTACACCCATTAAATAGCTTCCATAGCTAAGTCCGGTCAGGCCCATTATTGTCACAACCTGAGGTGAGTAAGGCCCAATAAATAAGCCTGTCGCCCCGGCACCGTGAAAGGCCGCTGCCAAAGTTGAAGGTGTTATTCCAATAACAGCTACAAGGGGAATTATGATGGGAGCAATTATAGCGTTTGCACCGGCCAAAGTTCCTAATAGCGATACAAGTATTATTGAACAAACCATAGAAGATATAATAGCCTTCTTAACTGTGTTGATACCTATTTTTTTCATCAACAACATTACTATATGTTCTGCAACACCGGTTTTCCTCAAAACAGCTCCAAGTGCTGAACCGAGTAAAATAATAAAACCTATCAATGCGAGGAAAGAGCCCAATGCATCTGCTATAACCCCACCCATGCCCAGTAATGGTTGATTTGTTATTATTGCAGATAAAATAACACATATTACTACATTTAATACCGGGTTTATATCTTTGAATGCTAAAACAATATAAATTATGAGGGGTACTAAAGCAAAAATCGGTGATAAGTTAAATAACATTTTTAAACCTCCTT
>CAYXAT010000137.1:0-4076 GCA_964462065.1 uncultured Clostridiaceae bacterium
GGCTATAGATGGCGGAAAAATATATGCCGGCAGAGAGAGTAAGACTTGGATTAGTTTTGGATATAAAGACGATGCTTCAGCAAGTTGGCTGGATGTTTTATATACCGGATACGGATATAATATAGCCGGTGGAACTTGTATAACCAATGAAGGAGGTAAAGCAGTAGTAAACGGGGGAAAACTGACTTCCTTTAAAAGTTGGAGTAACTTTGAAGATACGGGAAATGTCATATTTCATAAAGGGGGGCGAACAATATTAAATGCCGGTACCTTAGATGCCACAGGATTCGCTTACGTTTTTAAAGATGAGGTGAAGAATAAATCTCTTACTATAGAAGGACCTTTAAAAATAACTACAACAAGTCGCTGGGTACATGAACAAGGATATGCTTATAGGTCAAGATATGGGGATAAGTATTGGAAAGCAGATTACATTAAATTAGATTATGGGTCAATGGCAGATATTTTTCATAGAATCATTATCGATGGAAAAGAATATTCCTTTTTAAACGAAATCTGGAATGGTGAAACAATAATAGGTGACTGGCCTAAAGAAATTTCCTGGCCTGAAAATAAAAAAGAAATGAAAGAATTAATTAAGGTAGCAAAAAACATGGAATTTTTGAATTGGGGTATAGATGTTGAATTTGAATTAGCAAGTGAGAACTATGTAACAGGAAATAAGAACATTCTAGTAAAAGAATTTTTTATAGCTGAAGGTGAAACCTTAGATGTAAGAGTTTTTGCAGAGATTGAAAACAGGGATATTGGACTTGGCAGAAAACCGGTATTTGAAGTTTATTCCTCATATCCAGGGGAAAAGGAGTTCACTGTGCACCATCCAAAAGTTTTTAATGATAATTACTTCAAAATAAAAGGTGAAGAAAAAGCAAATGGCTTCCATCTTATAAAAGTCGTAGAAATGCTCGGAGAGAAACCGACATACGAAACGATTTGGGAAGTTAAAATAAATGTTACTAAAGATAAAGTACAACCGGACCTAAAACTAATTACTGAAGATAGAAATCGTACAGTAGGTGAAACATTTACAGTAGCAAGAGAAGTCTCTAATTTACCGGATAAGCCGGGAGACGGGGTTTATGTGCAGAAAACAGAATGGAAATTTAAAGGGCCACATACAAATATTAAGAAAATAGATACTAAAACAAATAATGATAGTTCCATTGAAATACCGGGACTCAGCGAACCTGGCACCTATGTTTACTACTGCACAGTAACTGCATCTAACCAAGCTAAAAAAACAGAATCTATAATAATCACAGTTTCACCTATAGGTAATGAAGTTGCTAAACCTATAATTGATGTTAAAGATAAGGTGGAGTTTGAATATAATGTCCCCATTCGATTTCGTATAGGAAGTAAAGGGGGTAAACCAACAAGCTGGGAATTCGAGCATGAAAAGCTTCCAACCGGCTTAAAAGCTTATATTGATAACCAAACAAAACAAATTGTAATTGGCGGTACACCAACGCGTAGTGCCGAAACAAGTTATATTACAATAACAGCGAAAAATAATATAGGAGAAGACACTAAAGAAGTTGAATTCTTTGTAAAACCATTTTATAGGATTTCTAATGATGAATTTACTATAGAGAAATACAAAAATACAAAAATTCAACTTGAAAACAATTATCCAAAAGGCAAAAACTATAAGGAATTATGGAGTATAGAAAAAGGAAGCCTTCCCACCGGATTGGAACTAAATGAAAAGACAGGAGAGATAACAGGAATACCAACATCAATAGGCAGAGATTACAAGGTAACTTTCAGAGTAATCCCTCCACCTGAGTACGCACCAATATCAAAAGAATTGACGATAAAAGTAATTGGCAAGATTGAATTTAGAAAAGATGGAGGCAGTGTACTTGAACGCACCGTTCCTGTGGGCTATAATGGCTATTTATTCAACAACCTACTATTAGAAGGTTCTGATGATGTAAAAATCGATATAATAAGTGCCCCCTTCCCTTGCAGCATAGATGATAGTTTGTCAAATTGGCATTTAATAGGTAAAGCCCCGGATAAAGAAGGAACATACGAATTTGATTTAAAGGCCACTAATAAATCAGGCAGTGATAGTGTAAAAGTGAGAGTAATCACAAAAGAGATAGCTACTCTAAAAGGTGATGGAAAATTAGCTGTACAAGCACTTTTATTTGCTGAGAAAGGGAAAGAGTACAACAGCGGGAATGCTTTACCAGATTATGTTAACTTCCCTACAAAAGGTGATTTTGAATGGTCTATTGAACATTCAAAAGGTTTAAGCATGGATGATTTCACCAAAGAATATGGATTAACATTTGATAAAACCACAGGTAAATTTACAGGAAGACCTCTTAAAACTACCGGCAAAAATGAAGATGGATCTCCAAAAGGAGAGTATTTCAGAATAAGAGTGATAGATAAAAACAGCAGTTATGGAACCGAATCCATCCACACTTTACTCCATATTGTAGAGCCCGGAGAAATCAAAGCTCCTACAAAGATATCCTTTGAAGATGGAACGAAAAGCAAAACAATAGGTAGAAATACTCATAATGATATTGTAATAAAAATAGACGGTTTACCCACACCTAATATATCTTTTACAGGTAACGGAGCGCCTCCTCCCGGAACAGAGATTATCCAACCGGGAATGGTATTCCCAATGCCTGTATTGCGTGTAGAAACCGATTTTTTAGGGACATATAATTTCGAAATAAAAGCGGAAAACAGTGAAGGCAGCACTACCGCAAAACTTGAATTAGTTGTAGAAAATCCGAAGAGAGCAAATACACCGGTTATAAAGCCTGCACCGGGAGAGTATTCTAAATCTGATTTGCCTTTTGAGCTTAGTTTTGAAAAAGAGAAAGAAAGCTATAAAAATGCAATTCTTTATCGAATAAATGACGGAGATCTTACGCTTTATAATTACCAACCGGGAGAAATAAAAATAAAAGAAGATTCCATTATCACAGCTTATGTCTTAGCCCTGTCTGAAAGAATGGACAGTGAAGTTGTATCGTTCAAATATACATTTGCAGATGGACCCAGCCAGATGGCAGTGGCAGGCAAAGAAATAGATATCAAAGACGACAAACTTCCTGACGGAGAAGATGGTAAAAAATATAAAGACTATCAGATGAACGGAACCGTTGATGGGAAGAAAAGGTCAGATATTAAATGGATAGCGAATGGTCTGCCTTTTGGTATAAATATATCAGAAGATGGAGTAATCTCAGGAACTCCTCATGTAAAAGGAGCTTTTACCGTCATTATTAAAGCCTATGCAAATGATGGAAGTTATGGTGAAAAACAAATAAGCCTACAGATAAATGAAACAAAACTTCCTTTTGCGAAAAAACCTGAAATTACTAAACAACCTGAGAAAGTCATAAATTATCAATATAACGCACCGGCAGATGTTGCTTTAAATGCTTTAGCTGTTGAAGGAAAGACTACAGACGGAGGAAAAATAACTTATGTATGGTATAAAAGCGGAGATAATAAAAATGACACTTTTGATGACGATGAAGTCGTAGCACACGGACAATACTATACTCCTGACACAAAAGCAAAAGGTACAAAATACTATTATGCTGTTGTATCAAACAGCAAGGAAAATCATGCGGAAGCAATTGCTTTTAGCAATGTTTCAACTATTAATGTGCTATTTAACGCTGAAGACCCAAAATTTGACGGCATGGAAGACAGAGAATATACAATGACAGAAAAAACGGTACAATATTTAACGGAAACTGCAGACACAGATGATAACGGTGAAATAAGTTATACATGGTACCAGATGACAGGGGATAAACCGGACCCGAAAAAAGATAAAGAAGTAAGCAGTGAGCACAGTGACAAAGGCATATTAGAAATCAATGTTCCTGCTCTCGGTACTGAAGGAAAATACTATTCTGTAGCTACTAATACAAATAGTAACGCCACAGGCGGAAAAACAAGTAATCCGGCTATTGGCCCGGTCCACATAATAACACCTACAGATAAAGTCGCTTATAAGATTACTTTCGAAGTGGAAAAAGAAGTGAAATCTGTTATGCAAACTGATTTTG
>CAYXAT010000138.1:0-4061 GCA_964462065.1 uncultured Clostridiaceae bacterium
GATTTATTAAACTTTTTTGTAAACATATTTCTTACCTCCATATATAGAATTATTCTCATTTTATTATGTCACATCGTTTAAAATACCTATAAAAATTGGCATATTAAACACGTTGTCCACTATCATAAAGAAAAACGGACGGTTTAGGTTAACTGTCTTAGGTTCAGCTGGAGCCGCGCATTCAGTTTTCATTTCCACGGCTGTAACTGCACCTGCCTTTGTGCCTCTTTCGTCTACTTCAATTTTTGTCTTGTGGATAACACGGTTTATAAAAATATTACCGTCCCTTGACTGCCCCAGAGAGCGAAAATCCGCAAAATCCGCGTTAAAAGCATCCTTTATACCCAATTCCTTCAATACCTCTGAAAGCTCTTTGCTATATTCAAATGTAAATTTAGGAATAGAAGTATACACCTCATAGTCCCTTTGGTTTTTAACGGCATTAATTATTGTTTCACCATCTATCAAGTCTATAAAATCCGAGACCTCAAGTCCTTCGTCGGGCAATAGTGCCACAAAGAAATACTGATTATCGGCATAAGGCTTTGAAAATCCGATGGCACCCGGCAACTCAATATAGCCATATTCGCTGCTGTGCATAAAATCAACCGTCTTTTTATCCCCATTCTTAATAGTAAATTCTCCTTTTCGCACAGAAGTATCTCTGTAAATATTCTGCCACTCAGCATCAAAAGACAAGGCGTTTATAAGATACATTACAGAATTTTCGGGTGGTTTTTCCTCCAAGAGTTTTTGAATCTGCCCATCCGTTTTTTTATATACCCAGGCGTTAATGTCGTTTTTCGTGCTGTCATCAAAGGGAGCTTTATAAACTTCGGCATCATAATAATCTTTGTTTATTTGCAAAAATTCCTTTTCTATTATCAGACTCTCTGTATCCTTAAACCATATGGAATTGGCAAGGCACACCTTGCTTTTATCGGCAGTGGGAAAATAAAAATTATAGGCATAGAGATATTCATTCAAGCTATCTATGTCTGTACCGAAAACCTCCTCCATTTGGAATAGTGTTTCCTTTTCCGCACCGTTTGCCGCCATGGATAAGGCGGAAATGATAGAAAGCGGCGAAATGAGTGTGTTCTCGCTCTCAAGAATTTTCTTGAATATATTAAGAGAAAAATCGGTGATCTCTGTAGCTTTATCGTCACTGCCTTCCTGCAAATTATCAATAACGATTGGAGTAATATCATTTCTGTTAACGCCTGCCATTAGATTTTTGGCAGTTAAATTTGTATCGCTGTTACAAGCTGTTAACGTCAGAAGCAATGCAAGCAATATAGTGATTTTTTTCACGCCAAGCACCTCCTAATGACTAAGACGATAACTTCGGATAAGAGTTCCGGGTTACACATAAAATCTTACATATTAAATTGAATCGTCGTCGTTCAATTCTTTATCTATAGCCCGTTGCTTTTTATTGCTTATACCTATCATTATCAAACGGAATACGAAAAAGAAAGTCACAAAGGCTACAAAATATGATACTAAATTATTCATTTTAAAGTTGCCGCTCAAAAATGCAAAAAGTATTACTTACGCAAAGCCTGATATAAGTGTGTTGAAAAGAATTTTTTTCTTCCCGTCATTTCTCGGATTCCAAATATCGATACCTTTCTTGTAATTGGCAATAGCATTATAAACTCCACTTCCAATTAAAATAAAAAATTCAACAGCATATTGAGCAAATGGTGCCTTTAAAAGGAATTGTTGTATAATAATTGATACCAGCAAAATTGTAACAATCCAGGCATATCCTCTGCTTTGTATTTTTCTTCGTTCTGCTAAGATGCGTTCATCTTGAATTCTATCACTTTTCATAATATTTCCTCCCAAAACAGGTCATTTAATGTCTTGCCAAGTGCCCGGCATATTGCAATACATAGGTTTAAAGTAGGATTATAATTACCCGCCTCAATCAATCCAATCGTTTGTCTTGTAACACCAACGGCTTTAGCTAAATCCTCCTGATTCATATCACATTCTAACCGTGCAATTTTCATTTTCTTGTTTCTCATAGCTGACCTCCTTACGTTACAAATTGTAATCGATTTATAACATGATGTCAATTATATATTACATTACTATTTATAATATAAGCAGACTATGTTTCAAATCTGCTAAAAATATAATTTGTTTTATTGTTTAAATATACAAAATATCCACAAACGATATAAAAAATCAAGACAACAATTCCCTTTGAAATTTCATTGATGATTTGCCCGTTTCTTATGTTTCAATATAAATTAGATGAACCGCAGGTAATACCCCCAATAAACTACCCAAAAGATATTATTATTTATGGATAGAACCACTAATAGAAAACAAGATCAACCATACCATAACTATAGGTGATATTATTCCTCTATTACTAATTGCTATCACTCCATAAAAGATTGCAAAAATAATGGCTGGTATATAGAATATAATTTTCTTCATTTTAACCTCCAAAAATATTATCTCGCTCACTTCACATTTCTCTACTAATGTGAATTTTGCAAAGTGACTTTAATGATTTCCGGCCTATTAAATATTCTTACAGGTATTACACTATTACCAAGCCCCCTGCTGACTATAAGTGTTGATTGATTCTTTGAATAGGCACCGCTTGTATATTTTGGAAACAGCCCCTGACCCGGTGCCACAAGACCAATAATATAAGGAATCCTAAATTGCCCGCCGTGTGCATGTCCGGAGAATATAAGATCAATATTTGCATCTGCATATAAATGAAAGAGTTCAGGTCTATGGGAAAGAAGGATTTGAAAATCAGAGTCATCAGAAAGTGTTTTCAATCGTTCTTCTATTTTGGAAGAGTCCGTAATCTTCCAATAGTTAGATGTAAAAAAAGCCGGATCCAATAGCCCTAACATTTCTATTTCATCTTTTCCTTCTTTCAGAGTAAACTTTCTGTTATCAAGTATCTCGACTCCATAGTTTAATAAACTCTTACTGATAATTTCATATTTCTCTGACCAGGCTTCATGATTACCGGGAACATAATATACCTGGGCAATTTTCATAGCCCCGCATATAAATTTCATTGCTGTGGCAAGATCATACCTTCTCATGTCTATCATATCCCCTGTAACAACAATTATATCAGGCTTAGCAATACGTATCTTTTTTAATAAACGTTCCTGATTCTTACCAAAACTTTTATTATGCAAGTCGGAAATATGGACAATAGAATATCCGCTGAATCCATCCGGTATTTTCTTGTTATAATAATTAATCTTTGTAATTGTAATATCATTGTTTTGCCATAAGAAAAATAATAATATAGAAATTAAAATTATTATAAACATATACTTTCTCTTTCTAAATCCTTTAAACATACAATCTCCTGCAATCCGATAGGTTAATATTATATTTAATATAATCTACCGGTAATTATATGCATAATATTGCGATATAGACATATTACAGTAATAATTCTCAAGCTCTTCTATTATCAGCGGTTACTTCTAATCTTGTGTTTTACTCAAAGCCCCGGTAAGACAAGTCTATTCCTTTTCTATAACAATATATGCCTGCCCTGTAATTTTACTATCGCCCATTGCACAAGCCGATATATGTTTGACCTTCCAACCTTCTTCCAAATATTTGTTTACTATATCCAATCCATCTTCTTCCTTTGCAGCTAATGTTCTTTCATTACTTCTAACCCATATTACTTTCTCCATTATAAAATCTCCCCTCTTTTATCCTCTGTGTACTGCAATCCCGCTTCCCTGTCATATCCATAGACATGACGCAATTCGTAGGGTTCAATACTTTCCATTGCGGCAATTCTGCCATCCTTCATATAAAAAGTAATATCCCTTATTTCATTAGTCTCGGAATACGTCATTATCTGCTCTTTTCTTTTAATCCTGAAATTATTAAAGTCACTGAAATTACTAACTCTAATAATATAATTATCCCAATAAAAGGGTGAATGTTGCTTATTATCGTTCCGCCTATACCACCTGCGGTCATCGCATACCTAAAGTAAAACTGATACATAACTAACGTAATAATAATATGGCTAAAGGTACCAA
>CAYXAT010000139.1:0-4055 GCA_964462065.1 uncultured Clostridiaceae bacterium
GATTTATTAAACTTTTTTGTAAACATATTTCTTACCTCCATATATAGAATTATTCCCATTTTATTATGTCACATCGTTTAAAACACCCATAAATAGCGGCATAATTGTCAGGCTCTCTGTATCCTTAAACCATATGGAATTGGCAAGGCTCACCTTGTTTTTATCGGCAGTGGGAAGATAGGAATTATAGGCATAGAGATATGCATTCAAGCTATCTATGTCTGCACCGAGAACCTCCTCCATTTGGAATAGTGTTTCCTTTTCTGCACCGTTTGCCGCCATAGATAAGGCGGAAATGATAGAAAGCGGCGAAATGAGTGTGTTCTCGCTCTTTAGGATTTTCTTGAATATATTAAGAGAAAAATCTGTGATCTCTGTAGCTTTACCGACGCTGCTTTCTTGCAGATTATCAATGACGATTGGAGTAATATCGTTTCTGTTAACGCCTGCCATCAGGTTTTTGGCAGTTAAATTTGTATTGCTGTTACAAGCTGTTAACGTCAGAAGCAATGCAAGCAGTATAGTGATTTTTTTCACGCCAAGCACCTCCTAATGACTAAGACGATAACTTCGGATAAGAGTTCCGGGTCACACATAAATAATCTTACTATATTAAACTGAATCGTCGTCGTTCAATTCTTTATCTATAGCCCGTTGCTTTTTATTATTTATACCTATCATTATCAAACGGAATACGTAAAAGAAAGTCACAAAGGCTACAAAATATGATACTAAATTATTCATTTTATAGTTACCACTTAAAAATGCAAAGAGTATTACAGACGCAATACCCGATATAAGTGTGTTGAACAGAATTTTTTTCTTACCGTCATTTCTCGGATTCCAAATATCGATACCTTTCTTGTAATTGGCAATAGCATTATAAACTCCACTTCCAATTAAAATAAAAAATTCAACAGCATATTGAGCAAATGGTGCCTTTAAAAGGAATTGTTGTATAATAATTGATACCAGCAAAATTGTAACAATCCAGGCATATCCTCTGCTTTGTATTTTTCTTCGTTCTGCTAAGATGCGTTCATCTTGAATTCTATCACTTTTCATAATATTTCCTCCCAAAACAGGTCATTTAATGTCTTGCCAAGTGCCCGGCATATTGCAATACATAGGTTTAAAGTAGGATTATAATTACCCGCCTCAATCAATCCAATCGTTTGTCTTGTAACACCAACGGCTTTAGCTAAATCCTCCTGATTCATATCACATTCTAACCGTGCAATTTTCATTTTCTTGTTTCTCATAGCTGACCTCCTTACGTTACAAATTGTAATCGATTTATAACATGATGTCAATTATATATTACATTACTATTTATAATATAAGCAGACTATGTTTCAAATCTGCTAAAAATATAATTTGTTTTATTGTTTAAATATACAAAATATCCACAAACAATATAAAAAATCAAGACAACAATTCCCTTTGGAATTTCATTGATGATTTGCCCGTTTCTTATGTTTCAATATAAATTAGATGAACTGCAGGTAATACCCCCAATAAACTACCCAAAAGATATTATCTCGCTCGCTTCACATTTCTCTACTAATGTGAATTTTGCAAAGTGACTTTAATGATTTCCGGCCTATTAAATATTCTTACAGGTATTACACTATTACCAAGCCCCCTGCTGACTATAAGTGTTGATTGATTCTTTGAATAGGCACCGCTTGTATATTTTGGAAACAGCCCCTGACCCGGTGCCACAAGACCAATAATATAAGGAATCCTAAATTGCCCGCCGTGTGCATGTCCGGAGAATATAAGATCAATATTTGCATCTGCATATAAATGAAAGAGTTCAGGTCTATGGGAAAGAAGGATTTGAAAATCAGAGTCATCAGAAAGTGTTTTCAATCGTTCTTCTATTTTGGAAGAGTCCGTAATCTTCCAATAGTTAGATGTAAAAAAAGCCGGATCCAATAGCCCTAACATTTCTATTTCATCTTTTCCTTCTTTCAGAGTAAACTTTCTGTTATCAAGTATCTCGACTCCATAGTTTAATAAACTCTTACTGATAATTTCATATTTCTCTGACCAGGCTTCATGATTACCGGGAACATAATATACCTGGGCAATTTTCATAGCCCCGCATATAAATTTCATTGCTGTGGCAAGATCATACCTTCTCATGTCTATCATATCCCCTGTAACAACAATTATATCAGGCTTAGCAATACGTATCTTTTTTAATAAACGTTCCTGATTCTTACCAAAACTTTTATTATGCAAGTCGGAAATATGGACAATAGAATATCCGCTGAATCCATCCGGTATTTTCTTGTTATAATAATTAATCTTTGTAATTGTAATATCATTGTTTTGCCATAAGAAAAATAATAATATAGAAATTAAAATTATTATAAACATATACTTTCTCTTTCTAAATCCTTTAAACATACAATCTCCTGCAATCCGATAGGTTAATATTATATTTAATATAATCTACCGGTAATTATATGCATAATATTGCGATATAGACATATTACAGTAATAATTCTCAAGCTCTTCTATTATCAGCGGTTACTTCTAATCTTGTGTTTTACTCAAAGCCCCGGTAAGACAAGTCTATTCCTTTTCTATAACAATATATGCCTGCCCTGTAATTTTACTATCGCCCATTGCACAAGCCGATATATGTTTGACCTTCCAACCTTCTTCCAAATATTTGTTTACTATATCCAATCCATCTTCTTCCTTTGCAGCTAATGTTCTTTCATTACTTCTAACCCATATTACTTTCTCCATTATAAAATCTCCCCTCTTTTATCCTCTGTGTACTGCAATCCCGCTTCCCTGTCATATCCATAGACATGACGCAATTCGTAGGGTTCAATACTTTCCATTGCGGCAATTCTGCCATCCTTCATATAAAAAGTAATATCCCTTATTTCATTAGTCTCGGAATACGTCATTATCTGCTCTTTTCTTTAAGTCCTGAAACTATTAAAGTCCCTGAAATTACTAATTCTAATAATATAATTATCCCAATAAAAGGGTGAATGTTGCTTATTATAGTTCCGCCTATACCGCCTGCGGTCATCGCATATCTAAAGTAAAACTGATACATAACTAGCGTAATAATAATATGGCTAAAGGTGCCAAATAAAAACGTTAAACCAAACCTTAACATGTTTGTCCTCCTTAATTTTTTCACATAATCCTACCAACGCAAGTTTTGCCTCTTAATCTTCTATCCCTTATATCAGTTTATTAACAGCATTCAGACTTCTTTCCAGTTCACGGATTATTTCCTCAACCTTTGCTTGAATCTCTCTTGCATTCTCTATTGCTTCTTTAATTTTGCTTTGTACAAAGAAATCTACAAAAATGCCATCGAAAAAGAAATCTGCAAAGGTTGCAAATCCTGATATATTAATTTCTAAATCTTCAAATTCAGTTATATTGTTTATTTCGTTTTGAAACTCTCTTAGATTTATCTGGGCTTCTTGCGATATTTCATTGGCCTTATTTATAGCTGAGTGTTTGCCTATATTCGCAATTAACTTGCCGCCAAGAATATCCCATATGCCCCAACTGCGAGCAGAATCTAATTTTTTAATCATCTCTGACAAGGAATTACTGGCTACCTTTCCGGCTTCTATTGCCCTTTCAAGCCCTTTTTTATTTAGATTTGGCATATTATTTTCACCACTCTATTTAATTTATATATTATAAATCAATTTTAGCATAAAAAACATGTTTAAACTTAGACGATTTATACAATCTTAGGTTGCATAGATGGCATAATCATCTCTATTAGCATTTATCCCATAACGATTTAATACGTAGCCGTTTTGCCTATTATAACCCTATTCAATTTTATAACTATCTACACTTTAGATGGGCCTTTATAACCATTATACTAGATAATTAAAGAAATTAATCAAAGTGACTCGCGAAGTGGCTCGCGGAAGGCAGATTTAAGACTTGTTGAATAAAATAAAAGAACCGCAAACTGTTGCGGTATCTTGTTTCCAAATGGAGCTGGTGAGAGGAATTGAACCCCCAACCTGCTGATTACAAGTCAGCTGCTC
>CAYXAT010000140.1:0-2692 GCA_964462065.1 uncultured Clostridiaceae bacterium
CAATCGTTAAAAATATTGTTACCCTTCGATAATTGTGCTAATATATATTTAGTCTGCAAGTTGGAGGGTATTTTTGTGGAAACACTTATACATAATTTAGATATAAACAATTTAAATACAGAAGCAATAGACGAGGGAGCCGCTGTGATAAGAAAAGGCGGCACCGTTATATTTCCTACCGAAACGGTTTATGGATTGGGTGCCAACGCATTGGCAGATACATCCGTAAACCGTATTTTTCATGCAAAAGGGCGGCCATCAGATAACCCCCTTATCGTTCACGTTTCTAATTATGATATGCTTCTTTTTTGTATCGGCGAGCCGCTTTCTGACAAGGCACAAAAACTTATTGCGAATTTTTGGCCGGGGCCTCTCACCATTATTTTTAAAAAGTCGGAATATATACCGAAAGAAGTAACAGCGGGTTTGGAAACCGTTGCCATAAGAATGCCTAATAACAAAATAGCCTTGGAACTCATAGAAAGAAGCATGGTTCCTATCGCGGCTCCTTCGGCAAATATATCCGGGAAGCCCAGTCCTACCGCTCCGGAGCATGTTATTTCAGATATGGAAGGCAAAGTGGATATGATTTTGCTTTGCAGCAGCACCGTTGTGGGTGTGGAGTCTACGGTTATAGATATTTCAGGGGAAACGCCGATTATTTTAAGACCCGGCGGAGTCACTAAAGAGGATTTGGAAAAAGTTTTGGGCAAAGTGGATATTGATGCCGGGGTTATTAATGAAGAATTTTCCCCAAAGTCTCCGGGAATGAAATATACCCATTATGCCCCGGATGCGCAAATGGTAATTGTAAAAGGTGAAGATATACCCGAAAAGATTTTAGAACTAATTAAAGATGATATAGAGCAGGGGCTTAGGGTTGGAGTGCTCACTATAGATGAGAATAGAGATAAATATAAGGGTCTAACGGCTATTTCTATCGGCAGCAACAATGAAGAAGCAGCCCATAATTTTTTTAATGCTTTGAGGGAATTTGATAAAATAGGTGTGGATAAAATATATGCAGAAGCGTTGAAAGAGGAATATTTAGGTTTGGCAGTAATGAATAGGATGAAAAAAGCCGCAGGATTTAATATAATTGAGTTATAGAGGTGGTAGATATGTTTAGAATAATGTTTGTATGTACCGGTAATACTTGCAGAAGCAGTATGGCGGAAGGAATCATGAAAAACTTGATAAAAAACAGCAGATTGGAGAATGAGGTTTACATATCATCATCGGGAACAGGGGTAAATATATCTTTACCCGCGTCAGGCAATGCAGTTTCGGCTCTAGAGGAATTAGGGATAGATATTTCGGGGCATTGGTCAAAACCCATTACCAAAGAGCTCATAGAAGATTCGGACTTGATTTTAGGAATGACTGAGGCTCATAAAAATCATGTTTTAAAAATCACGCCAAAAGCCAAAGAAAAAACATTTACATTGATAGAATATACAATGGGCGGCAAAAAAGGAGACATAGCAGACCCTTATTTTATGGATTTGGAAACCTACAGAAATATTCGTGATGAAATAATGAAATACTTGGAGTTGTTATTGGCGAAAATAAATGGGAAAGTGGAAAGTTGAAAGCGGAAAGTTGGAAAAGTTGGACAGTTGGACAGTTGGACAGTTGGAAGAGTTGGAACGTTGGAAACGTAGGGGAAGGGTTTGCTCGATACTGTCATCCTGAGGGAATTGCATCGCAATTCCGCGAAGGATCTTGATCCCGTATAAATGGTCTTAACAAAAGCAGGATAGGATTCTCCAGTCGCATACTCCTTCAGAATGATAATTTAGGCGTTGAGGTAAAAAGCGGAAAGCGGAAAGTTGAAAGCGTAAGTAGAAAGTTGGAAAAGTTGGTTAGTTGGAAGAGTTGGAATGTTGGAAACGTTGGAATAGTTGGTTAGTTGGAAGAGTTGGACAGTTGGAACGTGTAGGGGCGGTTTTTGACCGCCCGGGGATATGCTTTGTGTAAAGTACTTGACGGGGGGGAATGAATTTGAAAATAGTAATAGGAAGTGACCACGGAGGATTCAGACTCAAAAATGAAATAATATCTTATTTAAAAGACAAAAAAATAGAATACAAGGATTTAGGTACATATAGTGACGAATCGGTGGATTATCCCGATTTTGGGCAGGCTGTTGGGCTTGCCGTCGCATCCGGCGAATTTGATCGGGGTATTGTAATATGCGGTACAGGAATAGGCATAAGCATTGCAGCCAATAAAGTTTCGGGTATCAGAGCCGCTCTTTGCGGAGATTGCTTTTCCGCAAAAGCTTCCAGAGAACATAATGATGCCAATGTGCTGGCTTTAGGCGAAAGAGTAATAGGCACCGAGCTGGCAAAAATGATAGTAGACATATGGCTGAAAACAGAATTTGCCGGCGGAAGACACGAAATGAGAGTAAACAAAATTAAAGAAATAGAAAAAGGTGCGAGGGCATAAGATTCTTCAGTCGCAGGCTCCTTCAGAATGACAACACGGAAAGCTGAAAGGTTAAAGCGAAAAGCGAAAAGCTGAAAGTTGGTCAGTTGGAAAAGTTGGAAGAGTTGGTTAGTTGGACAGTGGAAAGCGGAAAGCAGTTAGTTGGAAGAGTTGGTTAGTTGGACAGTTGGAAGGCGTGGGGGCATAAGATTCTTCAGTCGCAGGCTCCTTCAGAATGACAACATTATTACTGCTCAAC
>CAYXAT010000140.1:2792-4020 GCA_964462065.1 uncultured Clostridiaceae bacterium
ATATAAAAATGTAAACCTAATCAACCATCCCATGGTGCAGCATAAACTGACAATACTAAGAGATATAAACACCGGAGTCAAAGAATTTAGGGAATTGGTAGAAGAACTATCGTTACTTATGGGTTATGAAGTGACAAGAAATTTACCGTTAGAAGACATAGAAATCGAAACTCCTATATGCAAAACCACGTCAAAAGTTATATCAGGCAAAAAACTGGGTTTAGTACCAATTTTAAGAGCAGGTCTGGGAATGGTTGATGGATTGTTAAAACTTGTTCCCACGTCAAAAGTCGGCCATGTGGGCTTGTACAGGGATCCCGTTACATTAGAACCGGTTGAATACTATTGCAAGTTCCCCACAGACATTGCCGACAGAGAGATAATAATTCTTGATCCTATGCTTGCCACAGGCGGTTCTGCGGTTGCGGCAATTGGCTTTTTAAAAGAAAAGGGGGCAAAAAGCATTAAGCTAATGTGTCTTTTGGCGGCACCGGAAGGAATCGAGGCCGTTACTGCCAAGCATCCCGATGTAGAAATATTTTTGGCAGCTATAGATGAAAAACTAAACGAACACGGATACATAGTGCCCGGATTGGGAGATGCCGGTGACAGATTATACGGAACAAAGTAATGCTAACAGCGCAAAGATTGCGGATCTTTAGTTTTAGGGGGAAAGGCGCATGCAAAGAAAGGACAAGCATAACTACTATTTAGATATAGCCGAAACAGTCCTTGAACGTGGAACCTGTCTTAGAAGGAATTATGGAGCTATTATTGTAAAAAACGATGAGATAATTTCTACCGGTTACAGCGGTGCACCGCGTGGAAGAGTAAACTGCAGCGACTTAGGATATTGCATGAGGCAAAAATTAAACATTCCAAGAGGTCAGAATTATGAAAAATGCAGGAGTGTGCATGCAGAGGCCAATTGTATTATATCCGCAAGCAGACGGGATATGATTGACTCCATACTTTATTTGGTAGGCAAAGATATGGAGACAGGGGAGCTTGTTAAAGATGCAAATTCATGCACTATGTGCAAAAGACTTGTAATAAATGCCGGTATAAGTATGGTGATTATCAGAGATAACAAAGACCAATATAGGATAATAAAAGTTGGGGAATGGATAGATGATGATGATTCTCTTACTGATATGATGGGGTATTAAAATAGGTATAAAAAGGATAACAAAGCGGAAAGACTAAAGCGGAAGGTAAAAAGCGGAAA
>CAYXAT010000141.1:0-1089 GCA_964462065.1 uncultured Clostridiaceae bacterium
CCTGAATATCTTTCATAGCTTTCCAAAAATCTTCTCATAATTCTATGTTTAGCAGCGGTAAAAGAGGGTCTATTGGTCAGTATAAAGAAGCATATATTTGCCAAGTCTCTTCGCGGGTCGCCATAACCAAACTCTTCAAAATCCAAACCGTAAATTTTGTTACCGGAATATATAAAGTTTCTCAGATTGACATCTATTTTCAAAAGACTTTCATCTTTGTATTTTATCTTATGAAGTTTGGCCATCCATAAGGCTAACTGATCAATCCAGTCACCCTGATCCTCTCTTTCAACCAGATCACCGACTAACCGACCTTGAATATATTCTAAGAACAAACTTTCATGGGTTTTAAACGCAATTGCCGGTACCGGAATAGACATGTTTTCAAGCATCTTTATATTTTTATATTCTTTTTCCATAAGTTCTTTATCACTGTATTTCTTCATGATAAAAAAATCAGACTTCTCCATAATAGAGTTATCATAATCGCCCATTACTGCAACTTCTTCTTCGGGAATGTTTTTCACAATTACCTTATAAACATTGTTACGTTTACAGTAATACTTTTCTATTATTTCTATATCCAAAGGCTCACTTCCATTCGATAGCATTCTTTTCCGCCAAATCAGTCAGCATAATTATATCTGTTAAAGAATTGATGGCGGGAAGATCTTTATAGGATGAAATCTCATTACTTATAACACCGCTAATAGCAAAAACATCATCGTTCATTCGCCTTTCTATATCCTCCATTGAAGTGGAACATAGAATTCGTGGCATGGAAAAATCCGAAGTTCCTTCGAATATGACAAAATCCTGTGTATAAAACTTCAGCAACTCAGGTACTTGCAAGCGGCTCTGAAAAAGTATATCCGTTTCATAAAGTCCTCTGGCACTCACCAGTTCAGCTCCGGCTTTTTTATGCCTATCCGTATTGGTGCCTTCGGTATCTATTGCAAATCTCTCGAAGTGAATATCTTTAACCGATCCAACAGAATAACCTCTTCTTACTAATTCTTGTATAAGATTTTCTATTGTAGTTGTTTTTCCGGATTTTGAAAACCCGAATACAGAAAATATTTTCAATTA
>CAYXAT010000141.1:1189-4004 GCA_964462065.1 uncultured Clostridiaceae bacterium
TTAAAATTCCTGTAATAAAAATAGCCGCATAATCCGTTTTTCTCATTCTCATTTTAACATATGAAGTCCTGCAAGGATATGCTCTGAAGCCTCTGCATTCCATTGCCGCCGATATATACTTGGCTCTCCTCAATGAGTTTATGACGGAGGGTGTCAACACATAGGAATACAATGAAAGCTTTTTACTGATTGGTATTTTCTTTAAATCAGCCCCTGCTAACTGGACCGCGGTTATCGAATCCGTGAATTCCTCTTTAAACAAAGGCAGAAACTTTATGGCCAAAAGTACCATATAGGCGATTTCATATGGAAGTTTCATAGCAATAAGTCCATATATAGTATTCAACACCCCGGAAGATGCGATTATCATAGCCGATAAAACTATAATCGACATTCTAAGTATGATGGAGATGCCCACATCAAGCCCTCCGGTAGTCAATATCGGAGTATTGCCTAAGAATATTAAACCATGACCGCTTTTTGTAAAAACACTTTGAATGATAATCAAGACGAAAAATACATAAATAAACCTTTTTAATTTTTTTATAGATCCATATATGGATATAGATAGAACTTTGCAACAGATAACGGTCAACAATAACAATAAAGAAAGTCCTATTGTGTTTTTTACCAAAACTGAAGCGGTGGATATGATAGCTGTGATAATAATCCTTGTTCGTGCATCTAAGTTCATCAAATGAAATCAACTCCTTTATCTTTGATAGACAGGAGTTTGTTTACGTGTCGGGATAAAAACTTTTTATCATGACTTATTATTAAATAGCCTTTGTTTTCCTCCCTAAGGGATGAAAGGGACTGGCTTAATTTTTTTAAATGATAAATATCCAAACCGGTGCCGGGCTCATCCATTATCAAAAAATCCACGTTTCTTGATAATATGGAAGCCAGTGCCAATCTTTGTTTTTGGCCTGTACTTAGATTAAAAGGAAAGTCATTTTTATAAGGAGTTAAGCCGAATAAATCAAGATAATATTCAACTTTTTCTTTAATTTCTTTTTCATCATATTCTTTTTCTAACTTATAGTGAAAGGAAATCTGCTCTTCAACAGTAGGCGCAAATAATTGTTTTTCTGGATTTTGGAAAACGAAACCTACGTTTTTTCCTATTTCACAAAGGGTCATGTCAGTTATATTCTTATCTTTCAATGATATTTGCCCCTTACAGGGTTTCAATATCCCCATCAAAAGCTTTGTAAAAGTAGTTTTACCGCTACCATTGGGACCTATGAGTCCTATATATTCATTTTCACCTATTGATAGGTTTATATTTTCTAAAACAATATCAGACTTGGGATAAAAAAAAGTCAGTGAGTCTATTGAATAAAAGCTCTTCATTCTTATCCCCCTTTATGCTGGCATCTATTTTGCCGTCTTTCATTAAAAGAATTTCATCGGCTATCATAAGGTTGTCTATATCGTGATCGATAAAAATAACGGTTTTGCCCGAATCCCGTAAATATCTTATTGTCTCAATAATAAGTGCTTTGTTTGTTTCATCCAGGCCCGACATGATTTCATCCAGAATGATTATACGAGGGTTCATGCTGAGAACAGAAGCCATTGCAATCAAATGCCTTTCACCGCCGGAAAGCAGAGCAGGGTTCTTATAGCGTAAATGCTCTATTTTTAAATCTTTTAAAATACCTGTAACAACAGAATCGATTTCATCATAAGGCAAGCAGAAATTCTCCGGTGCAAAAGCAATCTCCGCTTCGACAGTAGGCAAAAAAAGCTGATTATCTGTTTCCTGAAAAACGATACCAACCTTTTCCGATAAAACAGCGAGGCTCATTTCCTCTATATTTTGTCCTTCTATAAATACAGTTCCCCCAACGATACCGGAAAGGCTTTTGGGTATAATACCAGCCATTATAAAAGCAAGGGTGGTTTTACCGCATCCGCTTAGACCTGCAATGGCAGTTATGGTGTTTTCTGCTATTTCCAAATTTATAGAAGATAATACTGCAGGTTTGTTTGCAGCATATTTGAAATCCAGATTATTGACTTCGATTATCGGGCTCATTCCAAGCGCACCTCAATAACATATTTGCACCATCTTTGGGCGAACATATCGGCAGTAGCAATCATCTGAAAAGGTCCGCTACCGCCTTTTTTCATAGTTCCTAACGGTTTGCCGTCCTTTTCAAAGGCTAAATAGATATTCTTTTTTGCCAGAACTTCATCCGTACCAAGGGCAATTATATACCCATCCAATCCAGTAACAGTTACTTTTTTAAAACCCTTTATTGTTTCATTATCCATACCTGCTTCATTCATCGCTTCTCGCAGGAGAACCCCTTTATACTTGCGGGGAGTGGGTCCCGATGTAGAAGTGTCTTCTGTGGCACGAAAATCCAAGTTTTTTAAAGAAGTAATCTCTTCAAAAGTAAGGGTAACGGAATCCTCCCCCACAACAAAGGCAATATTGCCTTCATCCTGGACTTTTGAACCTATGTTTTTTGAATTTATATATCCTAAAATCATTATCATAACAAACAACACTAAAATGGCCGTTGTCAACTTTTTATTCTTCATGAGATACCTCCTCGTATAAACAACTTCTATTGAAGCACATTATCATTCAAATCTTTAAACATCCCATCATCCACCGTCCTTTTGAGGGGCAAAATAATATTTACATTTTAATAATATCGGTTTTTTCTAATTGTTGCACTATTTTCATTGCAATAAGACCGCCTAACCCCCCTGATAATGAGGCAACACTGAGAGACAAAAGCATGGGGATAAGAGGCAGTCTGAAAAACACCAAAGTAGATAAAAAAGTTCCTGTTAT
>CAYXAT010000142.1:0-3957 GCA_964462065.1 uncultured Clostridiaceae bacterium
CTTGTTCCTTTTTAATTCTATTCCGACATAACCTGTGGGCTGTTTGCCCCCGGTTATTTCATAACCTTTTTCCTCTTCATTTAACATAATGAAATAACGTTTATACCCAAAGCTCAGAGGCATAAAAAAACCTCCCCTCAAAAACTATCATTATTAATATATGTTAAAAAGAGGTGTTTGTAGACTAATTTTTTAAAAAATGGCTTATCTCATTAGTAATATTGGCGAACTCGTTTAGTGATAATGTTTCAGCTCTTCTTTTTGAATCTATTCCACATCGGTTGAGTAACCCATCCAATTCGCCTTTATCCATCTTTAAATCACTTCCATAAAGCGAATTTAAAAGTGTTTTTCTCCTTTGGGCAAAAGAAGCACGTACAACTCTAAAAAATAGTTTTTCATCTGTGGTTAAAACGGCAGGCTTCTCTCTTATTTTTAGATGAATAATTGCCGAGTCCACATCCGGCTTGGGTAAAAAAGATGAAGCAGGTACTACGGCTATTATCTCGGGGGCGGAATGATATTGAATTGCCACGGAAAGTATTCCGAAATCCTTGCCACCCGGTTCCGCCGCTATCCTTTGTGCAACTTCTTTTTGTACCATTAAAGTAATAGAATCTATATGTTCCTTTTCTTCTAAAAGCTTAGAAATAATCGGTGATGTAATATAATAGGGAAGATTGGCTACCACCTTGTATTTTTCATCGACATCGTTGAACACGGTACTCAAATCTAAATTCAAAAAATCCTCATTTATTAAAAAAAAGTTATCATAGCCGGACATATTAACCCGCAGTGCCTCAATTATTTGCTTATCTATTTCCACCGCTATTACCTTTAGGGATTTTTCGCAAAGATATCTTGTCAATGTTCCAAGCCCGGGGCCTATCTCCAATATCCTGTCTCTATCCCCGATATTTGCGGAATTTAAAATAGCTTCAATTGCATTTTCATCAATTATAAAGTTTTGTCCGTATTTTTTAGATGCTTTGATATTAAACCTTCTCATGACGTCTTTAGTTGCATCTGCTAAAGTTAAATCCTTCATTTTATGCCCCTTCACCTTTTTACCATCCTTTTTCTGTAAAGACAAATTTTTAGACCCCGATTCTTTCCGGGGTCTAATGTTATTGATTAAAATTTATATCTGGGTTTATCCAGTATATATACCTTTACTCTCTTTTTACCGTATTTTGCAACATCTTTAGGAGATTCAAAATACAGGTCTATTCTGTTCCCTTTTATCGCTCCGCCCGTATCTGCTGCCAGTGCGTCACCATAGCCCTCCACATGTAAATACGTGCCTAAGGGTATCACTTTGGGATCAACAGCTGCAATACCGTGTCTCACCTTCAGTCCGGACCTCGTTATCCCATATTGAGGATGATCCGGATTCTTACCGGTGCTTGCAAAAGTGGCATCGTAAGCCGTAGCAACCATTTCAATAGCCTTTGTAAACTTTGTGGTAACACCCCTGGAAGAAATAAAGGTATCTTTTGTTCCTTGCTCTAATATGGCCGCAACAGGATTTTGTATAATCTTTTCCCATAAAACTTCTTTGTAAGCTTCTTCCCCGTCGTTAAAAACAATCCTTTCGGCAATTTCTTTTTTACCGTCCTGCCCTTTTTTTAAAACTCTTACTATACCTTTTTCCAATTTTTCATTTAATTTGATTTCATTTTCAAAAGGAATCTTTTCAACTTCGCTGAATATTCTCTCCTCAACTCTTGTTATAATGATTTCGTCAGTGTTTTTTAATTCTGTAGCTAAAGCAGGTTCAACCATATCTTTGATTCCCAGGTATACCCCCGCCTCTTCCATGGCTTCACCGACAGTATCAGCTAAAGTGTATATCTGCTGCACTCTCTCGCCTATAGATATCGTAACTGCCTTTGCTCTTTTTATTTCTATTCTAGTCCCTTCTCTTAGCTTTTCCGACGACGCTGTTCCAAGTATGTCAAAGGGCCCTACTTTTATATCATTTTCATTCAATACATCCTGAACCGTAGTCTTAAATGTAGTGATTGATTTTTCTTCATCTGCATCACATATGATGATATTCTTCTTTAGTAAATTATAAGTAAATGTTCCTGATAATATTGCTAAGACCAACGCTGCAATAATAATTTTTGAATATGCAGACTTTTTAAGTTTACGTTTAAGTACTCCGTCTACATAGCGCCATTCCTTCTCCATTGAAAATAAACTTTTCAACCGGGGCAAGTCTATTTCCATTTTGTTACCTCCTTTTTCTCCATCCCATGATGGCATAAAAAGTTCCATTAACCATAAATGGAGCTTTTATTGATAAAGTAATTCTATACGTTTTTAACTTGATTGTCAAACTTTACTAGTTTAATTCAAGTGCTTACATTATTTGGTTTGTGTTAGTTTTTATGTCCTTTTTCTATTCTATACCAAATATTTTCAATTTATACTTATTTGTGTGTAAGAACTACTAAAAGAAGGTATTAAATTTTGAAAAACTCTTTGCCGTTCTTTAGTGTTGCCTCTGCCACTTCTTCAAAGGTTAGCCCCCTTATAGCGGCAATTCTTTCAGCGACATGCCTGACATATCCGGGATAATTTCTTTCGCCTCTATGGGGAACCGGAGTAAGATAAGGGCTATCCGTTTCTATCAAAAGCATGTCCAAGGGTACTTCTTTTGCCACTTCAACTGTTTTTTTCGCATTTTTATAAGTGACAGGTCCCGAAATGGATATATACATATTCAACTTTAAACATTCCCGCATCATCTCCACGCTCCCTGAGTAGCTGTGAAAAACCCCTCCGATTTCTTTAACTCCTGACTTTCTTAAGATTCTTAAAGTATCTTCGTGGGCCTCTCTGTTATGGATTATTACAGGAAGTTTTAAATTCTTGGCCAAATCAATTTGTTCCATAAATCTTTTCTTTTGAATATCTCTAGGAGAATAATCATAATGGTAATCCAAACCTATTTCTCCTATTGCTTTAACTTTATCGTTCTTTTTAATCAATTCAGCCAATATCGCACAACTGTTCTCATCCATTCCGGAAGCATCATGGGGATGAACTCCAACCGCGGCATATATGAAGTCATACTTTTTTGCCAGATTAATTGATTTTACGGAGGTAGCTATATTGCTTCCTATATTCATAATATAGCCTACCCCTTCTTCTTTACACTTTTCTATAATACTTTCTCTGTCATCATCAAACTTTGGGTCATCTAAATGGGCATGTGTATCAAAAAGCATTTCTATCTTCCTTTTTTAGTTCACAACAGAACCTGATTTTATATCCTCTAAAGTAGTTATAACTACCACATCATCGCCTTCGGAAGCCGCCAGTATCATGCCTTGCGACTCTATTCCGCGAAGTTTGACGGGTTTTAAGTTAGCTACCAGTACCATATTCTTGCCTATTAAGTCCTCCGGCTTATAGTTTTCGGCAATTCCCGAAACAACTTGCCTTGTCTCATCTCCTACTTCCAGTTTAAACTTAAGAAGCTTTCTAGCTCCTTCAACTTTTTCACATTCTAAAACTTTTGCTACTTTAAACTCAATTCTATCAAAATCTTCAATAGTAATTTCCTCTTTTTTCTCCACTTCCACTTCCTCCTTTTTCTCCGCCTTCGTCTCTTTACCGAATTCGACTCTGGGGAATATTATTCCTCCTTTTTTTACTCTTATCCCGGAAGGCAAGGCTCCGAAGCTTTTTAAACTATCCCACGTCTTGAATTCTTTATCTTCTATACCTAACTGGCTGAATATTTTGCCCGGGGTATTAGGCATAAAAGGTTTTATAAGAACTGCAATATATCTGAGGGATTCTGCTAAGTTATAAAGCACAGTCCCCAGCCTGTCTTTTTTATTTACATCTCTCGCTAAAATCCAGGGCATAGTCTCATCAATATATTTGTTGCTTTTCCCTACTAACTTCCAGATTTCTACTAAAGCATTGGAGAACTGCAGC
>CAYXAT010000143.1:0-3914 GCA_964462065.1 uncultured Clostridiaceae bacterium
CTCCTTATTGTAATATTCTAATCATATTATAACCTTTATATGCTATATAATCAATATCAATCAATAATTTGCTTGCAGGTTATAACTCTAAGATAATACTATGTTGAATTTATTCTGCTAAATATCGTGCATGAGATATTTGATATTCGTTTTAAATTTATAGTTTGCATATCAAAAATGTGTTATAATTTGTTTATTGAAAATTCATAAAATTCAATTTATGGAGATGAAGATATGAAAATCGGGATGACTTATGACCTGCGCAAGGACTATATTGAATTGGGTTTTTCTGAAGAGGAAACTGCCGAATTGGATACGGCAGAAACAATTGAAGCAATAGAGTATGTGCTGTGCAAGTTAGGTCATAATACAGAAAGGATAGGCGGTATAAAAAGCCTTGTTAACAGACTTGCTAAAGGAGAACGATGGGATCTGGTTTTTAATATTTCCGAAGGTATAAAAGGTATTAGCAGAGAGTCCCAGGTACCTGCATTATTAGATGCATATGATATACCTTATACATTCTCCGATCCCCTTGTTTTGGCTTTATCTCTCCAAAAAGATATGGCGAAAAGAGTTATTCGAGATTTGGGTATACCCACGCCTAAATTTGTTGTTATTCATGATATTGATGAAATTGAAAAGCATGATTTGGATTTCCCGCTGTTTGTAAAGCCTATTGCAGAAGGAACAAGTAAAGGTATTGACAATATGTCTAAAGTATACAATCTCGGCGAGCTTGAAACAGTATCAAAAAAACTTTTGGCTAAATTTAAAGAGCCGGTTTTGGTTGAAGAATATTTACCCGGAAGAGAATTTACAGTTGGCATGGTAGGCACAGGAAAAGCTGCTAAAGTAGTGGGGGTTATGGAAATAATCGTCAAAGGATACGATGAAATGGGTGGATATTCATACAACAATAAAAAGAATTATTTGGAGACTGTTTCATATGTACCCGTGTCATGCAGTATAAGTGTAGAATGCAGCGATATAGCATCTAAGGTATGGAAAGGCTTGGGATGCAGGGATGGAGGTAGAGTAGATGTAAAAATGGATTCCAATGGGATTCCAAGTTTCATGGAAGTTAATCCGCTAGCAGGTTTGAATCCCGTTTTTTCTGACTTACCTATTCTTGCATCTATGTACGGAATCAGTTATGAAGAGCTAATAAAAAGCATACTTGATTCGGCCATACAAAATATTAATGCAGAAAGGGTATAAAATGTTATCAGAAGACTTTGTCCCTATATTGTATAATGAAATAACAAAAAAGGCGAAAATAGATGAAATAGATGTGCTTACGGAAGTAAAAGCAGTTGAAACATCTTTAGCTGAACTGGATTTAAAAACAGCAAGACTGCCCTTTTCAGAAAAAACAATTGGTGATCTTGTTAAGCTTAAAGAAGCTAAACCTTTGATAGTTTTTAATCTTGTCGAATCTATTTCGGGTAATGAGAGGCTAAGCTACTTGGCTCCATCAATACTCGAGTCTTTAGGACTCAGATATACGGGTTGTTCAGCAAAAGCTATCTTTTTAACAGCGGATAAAATCACAACAAAAAAATTGTTCACATCCTGTGGAATTCCTACACCTTCGTGGTTCACATTGCAAAATAATTATGATTTTATAAAAAGTGATAAATTTATAATAAAGAGGGTTTTTGAAGACGGCTCTGTTGATTTATTCCAAGAGTCAGTTGTAAATATAGAAAATATTAAACAAGGGCAAAAAATATTGAAAAAGAAACAGAATGAATCGAAGAATGAATTTTTCGCGGAAAAATATATTAAAGGCCGGGAAATAAACATTTCCCTTTTGGAGGTGGCAGGTAAACCCTTGACATTGCCTCCTCTTGAAATAAAATTTGTTGGATATGAGGAAAATAACAAGTATGAAATACAAGACTATAAATCAAAATGGAATAATGAAGAATTGGATTATGGATATATTGAATCAACAAATGTGTTTTTAAAAAAAGATAAAGGCCTTATAGAAGTTATAAAAGAAATATCAATAAAATGCTGGCATGAATTTGAGCTTCAAGGTTATGCCAGAATTGATTTCAGAATTGATGAAGATGGAAACCCCTGGGTATTGGAGATTAATGCCAACCCATGCATATCTCCTAATGAAAGTAGCTTTATAAAATCTGCCGAATATGGAGGATTTGAATACAAAGATATTATTAAGAAGCTAATTTATAAATAAAACCCTTATAGCAAATTTATTTCTTACAATTTGAAATATAAGCCTTTTAGCGGAGAATGTGAAGGCATAATTAAAAAACATAGATTAGACTTTATTAAGGAGTGTTGTCAGTTGGAATTAAATAATTTAACCTTTAGATATCATTTAAAACCCGGTGAAGATAAATGTATAAAAGAAATAACTGAGTCTGTTGAACTGTTTTATGACTTTGAGGTAGATGTTGCTCATGAACTGGCGGTTTTAAGCATAGATAAGGGGCCTGATGCCAGTGGTTACAATTATGTTTTGTGTGAATTTAATTCCGAAATAATCGGATATACATGCTATGGGAATATCCCATGTGCAAAAAACAGGTTTGATTTATTCTGGATAGTTGTTTCTAACAAATATAGAGGAATGAATATCGGAAAGCTTTTAATTCATGAAACGGAAAGAAAGGTATCCGAAAAAGGCGGCAAAAAAATCTATATCGAAACATCTTCAAGGGAACCTTATTACGGAACGAGGCAATTCTATTTAAATTGTGGCTATAAGGTGGATGCCGTTCAAAAAGATTACTATGATGACGGTGATGATAAAGTCATTTATGTAAAGGATATCATAGCAGAGGGTCGTTCCAAATAGTATCAAGCTTATGTTATTAAACAAATTTGGAGGTTAACACAGCCCAATTGAATTGTGTTTACTTCAACAAAGAATACTGGCGGTCTATGGTGATGATGACATCATATTTGGGATACCTATTTTTTATCGCTTCTTTCACCTCTTCCGTCAGCTTTTTCTCGTCTTTTTCCATAAAGTTATAGGGCACAACCATATCAAAAACAAGATTCATATGTTTTTGCCCGCCTACCACGCGGAAATCGTGGATGCTTAAAAGATGAGGAAAATCTTCTAATACCTCCATAACCTGACACTGTGCTTTTTGAACAATTTCATCATCCGTATTAATCGGGTCCATATGTATAACGAGGTGAATACCCAATTCCTCCGATATCTCTTTTTCAGCCAAATCTATTACATCATGAGCTTCCATAATATCCATATTATAAGGTATCTCTGCATGGATCGAAGCTACTGTACGTCCGGGTCCGTAATCATGGACAATTAAATCATGTATTCCGATGATTTCTTTATAGGTTAATGCTCTATCCATAATTGCTCTCACAAGTTCTTCATCAGGAGCATCTCCCAAAATCGGGTCTAATGTATCTTTTATCAGATTAAAGCCGTTATAAAGAATAAAAAAAGAAACAGCCAAACCAACATAACCATCTATAGGGAATGTTACCCATCTTCCTGCGAGAAGAGATAATACAACAACAGAGGTAGCAATAACATCGCTTAAACTATCAAAAGAAGTGGCTTTCATAACCTTTGACCCTACAGCTTTACCTAAAACTTTATTAAATCTGCTTAGCCATATTTTTATTAGAATAGATGCTGACAGAATAGGGAGAACAAAAATATCAAAGTCCAATGCTTCCGGAAATCTAATCCTATTTATGGAGCTCTTTATAAACTCAAAACCCACCAGCATGACCATAAATGAAACAATCATTGCCGCTATGTATTCAAATCTCCCATGACCGAAAGGATGCTCCTTGTCAGCAGGCTTACCGCTCATCTTAAATCCGATGATAGTAACCACCGATGATGCCACATCGGAAAGATTATTAAAAGCATCTGCCATAACAGCTATACT
>CAYXAT010000144.1:0-3891 GCA_964462065.1 uncultured Clostridiaceae bacterium
TTAGTAACATTGTTAAAAAATTAAAAGTTCTATTGTTAAATTTTTAATATATATGATAAAATATAGACGAATACATATTCAGTTTAGGAGGTATTAAAATGATTATAGGAGTACCAAAGGAAATTAAGTCACAAGAAAACCGTGTTGCCCTTACACCGGCAGGTGTAGACGCTTTTGTAAGAGCAGGGCATAGGGTTTTGGTAGAAGCAGGCGCAGGTTTAGGCGCGAGTTTCCCTGATGAACAGTATGCAGCCCTTGGGGCAGAAATGCTGCCTGCAGACAAGGTTTGGGAACAAGCCGATATGATTTTAAAAGTTAAAGAACCTTTAAAATCAGAATACAAGTACTTCAGAGAAGACCTGATTATCTTTACTTATTTACACTTAGCAGCAGAAGATGAACTAACTCAAGAACTAATCAAATCAAAAGCAGTAGCCATTGCATACGAAACAGTACAAAATGCTGACAGATCATTACCGTTACTTCAACCCATGAGTGAGATCGCAGGTCGTATGGCACTTCAACAAGGTGCAATTTACCTAGAAAAAACCAGAGGCGGAAAAGGTCTATTAATTGATGGCGTACCCGGCGTTGCTCCTGCAAATGTTGTAATTGTAGGTGCAGGTATAGTTGGAACCGGCGCAATCAGAAGAGCAGTTGGTTTAGGCGTAAATGTTACAGTTCTTGACGTAAATGTGGACAGGCTAAGATATTTAGGTGAAGTTTTCATGGGAAGACTTACAACCTTATACTCCAATAACTATAATTTGACCGAAGCTGTTAGAAAAGCTGACTTGGTAGTCGGCGCTGTATTAATCCCGGGAGCTAAGGCACCCAAATTAGTCACAGAAGAAATGGTAAAACTAATGGAGCCGGGCAGTGTTTTAGTGGACGTTGCTATAGACCAGGGCGGCTGCATACAAACTATGAAAGTAACAACCCATGCTGATCCTATATTCGTGCTACATGATGTAATCCATTATGGTGTTGCTAATATACCGGGGGCAGTTCCCAAGACAGCTACTTTGGCATTGACTAATAATACATTACCCTATGCATTGAGAATTGCCAACAAGGGCTGGAAGAAAGCACTTATAGACGAAGTTCCATTAAGGAAAGGTGCCAATGTATTAGAAGGAAAAGTAGTATATAAGGCTGTAGCCGATACATTTGAATTACCATATGTACCGGTAGAGGAAGCATTGGGGATTTAATTTGAAACTATCCTAAGTTAAAAAAGGTGGTTGCGACCACCTTTTTTAATTGGGTTTATAATAATATAGGCAGAGCATGCCAGGTTTAAAGGGGGTTATTTTATTGAAGAAAGATTTGAAAATCAGATATCGTTGTTTAGTTCTGGATCATGATGACACAATAGTTAAAAGCACGCCTGATATCCATTATCCGTCTTTTTTAGATTCTTTGAAAAAGCTGCGTCCCGAAATAAACCCTTTAAGCTATGAGGAGTACATATCCTATTGCTTTGAACCGGGGTTTTTTGAATTATGCAAAGATATTATGAATTACACAAAGAATGAGCAGGAATACCAATACAATATATGGAAAGCATACACTAAGAATAGGGTCCCGGATTTTTATCCCGGACTTGATAAGTTTTTTAAAGAATATATAGCATCAAAGGGTATAATATGTGTAGTATCACATTCTGATAGAGAACTGATCAGAAGAGATTATGATTTACATTTTGGTTTTATCCCTGAATTGATTTTCGGATGGGATATAGGTGAAGACCTTAGGAAGCCGAACCCTTACTCGGTGATGGAGATTATGAAAAAGTATGATTTGGATAATGATGAAGTATTGGTGTTGGATGATTTAAAACCCGGCTTGGATATGGCGAGGAGCAGCAATGTTGATTTTGCATGTGCAGGTTGGTCTCATGTTGTACCCGAGATTGAAAGTTATATGAAAGAGAACTCGGATTTTTATTTTAAATACGTAAAGGGCTTTGCAGATTTTATTTTTTCGGTATAATTTATAATATAGTTTGATTTGTTAAGGAGTATGCGATGAAAACGATTATATTGACAGGTGGCGGTACATCCGGCCATGTGACACCGAATCTAGCTCTTATACCCAGGCTTAAAGAAACCGGATATAGGATTTGTTATATCGGTTCCTCTAATGGAATAGAGAGTCAGTTAATCAAAAATGAGAATATTCCCTATTATTCTATCAGCACAGGTAAGCTGAGGAGGTATTTGGATTTAAAAAACATTACAGATATGTTTAGAGTTATAGGCGGTTTGAAGCAGTCAGTTTCAGTTATTAAAAAAGTAAAGCCTGATGTGTTGTTCAGCAAGGGCGGTTTCGTTTCCTGCCCCGCTGTTTGGGCTGCATGGCTATGCAGAGTTCCGGTCATTATTCATGAATCGGATATGACCCCCGGGCTTGCAAACCGTCTTTCGATGCCTTTTGCAAAAAAGATATGCTACACTTTTCCCGAATCGGCAACTTACATTCCGAAAGATAAAGGAGTGATGACGGGACTCCCTATCAGACAATCTCTATTGGGCGGTGATGCATACAAGGGCAAAGAACTTTGCAGATTTTTTAACAATAAACCTATAATTTTGGTAATCGGCGGGAGCCAGGGTTCGGAAATTATAAATAAAGAAATAAGAAAGAATCTGCCGGTTCTACTGAATGAGTTTCAAATTTGTCATATATGCGGCAAGGGCAATATTGACGATAGTTTTTCCAATATGGAAGGATACAAACAATTTGAATACGTAGATATTGAGCAGCCACATTTATTTGCCATGACGGATTTGGTTGTTTCCAGAGCGGGTGCAACAACACTTTTTGAAATATTGGCTCTTAAAAAGCTCAATCTTTTGATACCGTTATCTCGAAGAGTCAGCCGCGGAGATCAGATTTTAAACGCTCAGTCTTTTTCACTCCAGGGATTCAGTATGGTTTTAGAAGAGGAAGACCTTGGTACGGACTTTATAAATAGTATCAGAAAACTTTGTAAAGAAAAAGATAAGTATATTACTCAAATGAAAAACAGCACAATTGGTAATAGTGTTGATATTGTAATTGAAGTAATAAAGAGCATCAGTTAAACAGGATTATGAAGATTATATAATCTTGTTGTATTTATTATAGAAGAAAAAGGCTTAATGAATAATAATAAAATAAACATTCCTCACCGATTAATGTGAGGAATGTTTATTTTTATTAAATTATGCAGGGACTATTTCAAATGTAATATCAGGCATCAGAGTTTTTAAATAATCTATGATATTGGTCTTTTTTTTATTTTTAGGCGGTTCCCCCAATACAGCATGGGTTATATTGTTTTCATTTGCAAAACTTACAATAGTTTCAGTTACATTATTTGAACGTAAAACAGCCATATCCGCACCGGCGTTATTTGATATTTGATAAAGGAATTCCAGGGCTTCACTTTCGTCCGGGTTTCCTAAAAAGTTGGTACCCGTTTTGGCTACATGTATCACGTAAAGCTTTCCGTGCAAATCACTTGCCATTTCTTCTCCAAATTTTATTAACCTTTCACAATTCTTTTGCACAGTTACGCAAACCATTATGTTATTGTCATTATTCACGGTTTAACTCCTTTTCAAATTTTTTAAAACAATTTCCCTACGCAGTATCATTATAATAAAGTAATCTATATGGTGCAATATACAAAAAACAGGTTAGGAGCAAATAGTTAGATATCAAAGAGCGCAGAAAACGGTGAAGTCTATTGCCACTTCATGCTTACATTTATTTATATGTAACTAGAAATGTTAATAGATTTTATTTTTTAAAAGAATTAAATTGACAATATAAATCATATGTCAAAAAAGGACATATCCCTTTTTGATTCAGAAGGTTCTATCAAATAACTCGGTTCTCTTT
>CAYXAT010000145.1:0-3887 GCA_964462065.1 uncultured Clostridiaceae bacterium
CGGAAAATCCATTATAGAGGAGCAAGGTGGAAAGGAAAAAGCTACGCATTGCGTAACCCTGAATGAAAACAAACTGAAGGTTTTGATATAGATGATTGAATAGGAGAAAGTTTTATGTTTAATACAGATAAACCAATAAAAAAGGTAAGCGAGGACAAGCTTGGAAGAAGTTTATTTGTAAAACAGCTTGCAAATGCGATTATGCAGTTTAAAACGAAAGATAATTACGTAATTTCACTGCAAGGGAAATGGGGATGTGGGAAAACATCTGTCTTGAATATGGCGATTGAAGAAATTAGACAATTATGTATGGTATTATATGAGAGGGAGAAAATAATCATTGTACAGTTCAATCCATGGAACATTATTGATACCAATCAACTGATAAATCAATTTTTCCTGACTCTAACAAATTCCCTCAAGCTTGATAATAAACAAGAGAAAATTCAAAATGTTGGCTCCGCAATTGAAAAATATTCTTCTGCTTTAGAGTATTCAGATTATATACCTGTAGTAGGTCCATATTTAAAACTGTTACCTAAGCTTTCTGCTAAGATAGGTAAATCGATGAAAGACAAGGCGAAGTCTAAATTAAATGATGTTTCTTATAGAAAAGGCGAAGTAGAAAAAGCATTATTAGAGTTAGATACCAGAATATTAGTAGTAATAGATGATATTGATAGACTTTCAAACGAGCAAATCAAACTTATTTTTCAATTGGTAAACGTTGTTGCGGGCTTTCCGAATATAACATATTTACTTTCATTTGAGAAAGATATTGTTGTACGTGCATTAAGTGATGTCCAGCATTGTGATGGACAAGAATATTTAGAAAAGATAATTCAAGTACCATTTGATGTACCACCATTAAGTATTAAAAAGCTACATAATATTTTATTTGAGAAGCTTGATGATTTAATTGAACATCACAGTAGTATAGAATTTGATCCAGAACGTTGGTCAAGCGTTTTTCACTATTGCATTAGTCCGTTTGTAAACACATTGCGTGATGTAAATAGGTTTTATAATGTTTTAGCATTTATGTATTCATCAGTAAAGGAAGAAGTGAATTTTATTGATATGGCAGGGGTGTGTGCCTTACAGGTATTTGCTTCCCCGATTTCGGAGTGGATTAGGGATAACAAATTTTCTCTTGTTGGGGGCTATGACGGAGGCGGAATATCTCTAAATGATGTAAGGAAACGGGAGGAAGAAACGTTACAATTGTTTCAAGAGATTTATCCCAAGAATCCCCAAGTTATGCTAAAGGCTGTAGCCAGTCTATTTCCGAAATTTTCTAACAAAATTTCGTTTTCAAGTTCTTTTCAAACTTCCTCTGAAATACATCAGGCAATGAGAATAGCTTCTGAGAGTAAATTTGATTTGTATTTTTCTCTTTCATTAGAAGATATAAAAATCAGCAGAAACGAAATTGACGCCTCTTTATTGTACATGGAAGGAAATGAGCTACGTTCGTATATTAATGTACTTAATGAACGTGATTTGTTTGATGTTTATCTAAAGGAAATTAATTATAATTTGTCAAGAATTCCACAAGAACGAATAGAGCTCATTATTAGCGTATTAGTATTCCAAAGTGGAAGAATTGCAGAGAAAGAAATACGATTGATAGGTGCGGATTCAACGAAAATTAGTGTTTATATGATTTCGGATCTACTCTTTAGAATTAGTGATGAAAACATTCGCTTTAATATTATTGCTAATATGCTTTCAAACACAGATTTTTTATCATTTCAGTTTTTATTACATTTGTTGCATATAATTGAGTTATCTTATGGAAGAATTGCAGAAACATCTAGTTCCCAAAAACCCAAGCTTATTAGTCTAGAAAGCTTGTATAAACTTGAAGGGATATTTTTAGAAAGGACAAAAAAATTTGTAGCTATTACTAGTTTATTTGATTGGAAAGAATCAAGAAGAGTTTCATTTCTTTGGGAGTTTATAGAGGAAGATACATATTTAGAATATGTAAAATCTAATATAACCAATGAACTTAATGCTATTAAATTTCTGTCATTACATGTATCTACTTGGTTTTCTGGAGGGAAAGTATGTGAATATGAGCTCAATAATGATTCTTATACTAGATTTATTAGTACTACGAAGTTTATACAAATAATTGAAAATGCACGAGTAACCGAAGACTTTTGGATGTTAGATGAAAATATTATCGAATCATCAGTTGCTTTTGTTTTAGCATCAGAGCTTTCTGATGTAAAAAAACTAATTGAAATCGATGATGTCAAGAAAAGGATTGGTGAATGGAAAAATGAATTCGAAGAACGAGCAAATTGTGAAGTACTGAGTTTTCAATAATCAGAATTAAAATATCAAAATAAAAATACTTTGAATTTTACATTACATTTATTAATAGAAAGTTTTTAATCCTTAGGGATATTTATCTATGTTTAAAACGATAAATGATAATAGATTGTGGGATATGTTATCAAATTTAAATACCGTTAAGATATAACTCCGGATAGTGATATTTATATTTTGGGAGCTACAAGAGATATTTAAATGTGTGTCTTTTTAATGTTATAATATATGAAACCCCAATAAATTTGATAGGAATGGAGGGAAACTAATGACCATAGCAAAAAAAATCGAAGAAGTATTAAAAAATGAATTAGAGCCGGAAAATATTAAGACAGTTATTGATATGGCAGAGTTTCTAAAATCAAAAGAAAATATGCAACAAAGCCATGATTCAAATATGAATAAAGTTTTTTTAATTAACAATATTACTGAAAATGATATCGAGGAAAATTTAATAAGGATACTAAAAGAGTATAAGAAGTATTTCCCGGGTGATTATGCCGTAGATCCTGAAAACTTTGAATTTCGGGTAAGGGTTGGAGGGGAAATATACGATGCTAAATGTAGAGTAGAAAAGAAGCGAAGCGGAAGACTCTATATTGGCTCCGAAGCATTTAAACATAGATTGTGCATAAAATTAGGTGATAAAATTAAAGTAGCTGTGGTAGAAAAAGATAATTTATACGATTTGAAAAATATAAAATGGAAGTTGATAGAATAAATATAAAACCTCTCATTAACTATTAGAGGTTTTACTGTCTTATTAAGTTAAAAGCAAGATAAAAAGCAAGCGATAAAAAGCAAGCGCTAATAAAAGACGTTACCAATGGCACCAATGGTACCAAACAAAAAAACCATTAGAGCTAATAAAAGATAATCCCAAAATAACTCAAATGCAATTAAAAAAAGATTTAGAGGTATCTCTTAGAACTATAAAACGCACAATGACTGAAATGCAAATAAAAGGGATTATAAAACGAAAAGGATCAAGCCGGAGCGGAGAGTGGATTGTAATATCTTATAAGGAGTAATTGAAATGGCGGAATTAAGTTTAAAACAAATAACGGATAAGCTAAATCAAGAGTTTTCAGGAAATACCCGTAAACTTGTATTTTGGTATGATGATAAAGCTGATTTTATAGAAGATATCAATACTTTTGAACTTCCAAATGCAAAAATATTGCATTTGGAAAAGGATAATCAGTTTTATATTAAGTATTTCTTGGAGAGGATTGACAAGGAGACTAATTATCTTATTTATGCTCCTTTTTCCCGACCTAATGTGAGAGATAATCACTTAGAAGATATTATCCTTTATTCCAAGGAATTCTTTGCGGATAGGGCTTCACTGATATGTCTTGATTTAGGCATTGATCAAAGGTTTAAGCCGATTATTGAAAAGCATATCAAGTTTTTCGGTGCAAAGGAACGCACACGAAGATTTTACGATTTAGAGATTGAAAACTTCACAAAGGAAAGTATTGAAATAGGTATTATGAGTGCTATTTGTAAAACTAAAATTGCTTTTTTTGATGAAGTGCTTCGTG
>CAYXAT010000146.1:0-2500 GCA_964462065.1 uncultured Clostridiaceae bacterium
CCTTGAACAAACCGGTCATGGGGTATATGAGACACGGATTTTAATATAGAGCCGGGACCGTTTAAGTCAGTGCCTCCACTGGGGCTTACACCGTCCGCCAATGGCTTCCATGCATTTCTCCCGGAGGGGAGAGCTCCCACTTCCAAGCCGAAAGGGGTGTTGCCCGAAACCGGAAGTATCCCCGGCGTCATGGGACCGAATTTGCTGTTATACTTTTCTATTTCATCGGCGATAAAAGTGAACAATTCCCCCGCAAAATCATCAGCCGCAGAAAAGTCATTGCCATATTTAGGTGCTTCCAGACACAATCTTTTTATATAATCATAGCCCGCAAAATCGTTTTCAAGGGCTTCCAATACATCCTTCATGGTCGCTTGTTTTTTATCATATACAATACTTTTTATTGCAGCAATGCTGTTTATTAAATCAGCCACTCCAATAAGAATAATCCCGTTGCCTGTATTATATTTCGCGCCACCCCATGCATAGTCTTTGGCGTTTTCGATGCATTCTTTGAAGGTTAAGGAGAGGGCGGGTACCGGTCGGTTCATGCATACCTCATCTATGACATGACTGCCCTTTACAACTGCACGAACCGAATATGAAATTTGTTTCTTAACTGCTTCCAGGAAATCACCAAAGGTTTCAAATTCTATCGGCTTTCCTGTTCTTACAGATATATAATTTCCGCTTCTTCTGTTCTTGCCGTCAAGCAAAGCAAACTCAACCATACTGCCAAGATTAATATCTGCCAAAGCAGTGTAATGACGGAGCCTGCCTTCCAGATTGGTTTCAACGCAGCCGCAGGGATTCCAATCAAATGCTTCTTTTAGTGGTATGCCTTTATTCATAATCATTCTGATTCCCATATCATCATTAAAAAATGCGGGGAATCCGGTGCCTAATTTTATCAAATCCACAATACTTCTAAGAAATTCGCTCGGATTTTTTGCCAAGCTGTATCTGACGGAAAGTGAAGGTTGGTACAGCTGCACATCTGCAGTTGCCTGAAGTATCAAATAGGACAAGTCATTTACAGCATCCTTGCCGGAGGCATCCACACCTCCAACGGAAACATTTTGAAACATAGGGTAACCTGCGGCAAATTCTGCAGTGACAGCGTCCTGGAACAGGCAAGGCTCGCTGAACTTTACCCATAGGCAGTCCAACAGCTCCTGGGCTTCTTCCTCTGTTATTCGACCTGCCTCCAAATCTGCTTTATAAAAAGGATACAGATATTGGTCCATTCTTCCCGGGTTATAGGAAGCAGCGTTTTGCTCCATAAAAACACATATTTGATATAAATACAGTGATTGCAAAGCTTCTCTGAATGTTCTTGCCGGATACTTGGGTACACGTTTACAGGTTTCGAAAATAATGAGGAGTTCATTCTTTCTTATTTCGTCTTTCTCAAACTGTGCCAGACGGAAAGCCTCATCACTATATCGCTTTGCTAATATTTCCATCCCTTCCGCGGCTATAAGCATTGATTTTAGGTAATAATCTTTTTCATAGTCCCCGGGAACTGTTATATCCAATTTCTCTTTTCTTTCTAATATTATTTCTTTTATTCCCGTCGTTCCTTTATTTATAATAAGTTCATAACCGGCGGTGGTTTCCCCCCATCCCCTAACAGCTTTCCTATTTATATAAATCACACCGTTATCACGGAGAGTCTTTGTATCTTCGGGTATCTGCTTCAGCCATGCTTCGTAATTTGATCTTCCTTTCCAATAGGGGCGTATTATTTTTTCAAAAATTTTTCTGTCTTCTTCTTTTAAATAAAAGGGGTCATATTTCCTTGTGCTTATAGTATCAAGTTCATCATCCAAAATAGACCAACATGTATCTGCACAAAGGATGCCGGCACGTCTTTTACTTCCGGAGCATCCGACTATAAGCTCGTCATCCCAGATAGTGACGGTTTTTTCTTCGCATTGTTTTTTAAAAGCCTTTGCTTTCTGGACCACTAAAGGTTCGCCGTCCGTTGCCATAAAGCTCTCTGTCAATATTCTTGCATTTTCCAGATCCATTTCCGGTCTTGTATCAAGTACGCGTTGTTTCAGTCTATTTACACGGCCCATATAAGTTTTATCATGTCTTTTTGTCACCATGGCTGCCCCCTTCTACAAAATATAACAATACAACTTTTAAGATTTCATAAAATATAGTAATATTATTGTATAGTAATTTTAGCTTTCTTTCAATACCAAGGAAGGCAAGGCTTTGAAAGGTATCAATAATATACAAAAAAGAGGAAGGGCTGAGCGCTGCAGATGATTATTAGTTATGAGGGACACAAACCGAATATTCACAAAAGCTGCTTTGTAGCGGAAGATGCTTCCGTAATCGGAAGAGTAGAATTAAAGGAAAATGTAAGTATATGGTATGGAACGGTTATCCGGGGTGATGATAATTATATTACCATAGGCAGAAATACAAATATTCAGGATAATAGTACAATCCATATAGCCGAAGATTACCCGACAATAGTGGGCGA
>CAYXAT010000146.1:2600-3817 GCA_964462065.1 uncultured Clostridiaceae bacterium
TAAAGGGGTAATGTATCAAATCAAATCCCAAACACCCTTTGAATATATACCTATTCTGCCTGATTGCACTATGTACTCGATTACACCTGTTCTTCCCGTTTCTTCTCAACTGAATCCACAGGTGCCTTTTGCTACTGCAGAAGAGGCGTTAAAGTATAATGAGAAGGGCCTGCAATTATGGGAATTAGCCTGTATTTATGAAAGTGTAAGAAGCGGAATGAGCCGGGAAGATGTGTTGGATGAAATGGTTAAACTTATTGATTTGCTTTCTGATTCTCTGGACAAGCATATGGATATTGAAATACCGGGTCGCATACTGCAAAGCCAATCTCAATATTTAGAAGGAAAGAGTTTACTTGGCGGAATCCTTATAAAAAACATCATATATTATGTTACTCGATTTATGGAAATAAAAAGCTCAGGCGGAGTATTCGTTGCCGCACCGACAGCCGGTTCTTGCGGTTGTCTTCCGGGAACAATTTTCGCACTCTCCAAAGAATACGAACTTGGAAGAAGAGATATGGCTAAATGTATGTTGGCAGCTGGGCTTATAGGAGTTTTTATAGCGCATGCAAGCACTTTTTCTGCGGAAGTTTGCGGTTGTCAGGCGGAATGCGGCGCAGCTTCGGGTATGTGCGCAGCCGCATGCGCCCAAGTATTGGGACTAAGCAGTGATAAAAGCCTCGCAGCTGCATCTATGGCCTTGCAAAATATATTCGGTATGATATGTGATCCTGTGGCAAACCGTGTTGAGGTGCCCTGTCTGGGAAAGAATATAATGGCGGCTATGAATGCACTATCAAGCACAAATATGGCGGCAGTAGGTTTTGATCAGGTTATCCCCTTAGACGAAACAATACTTGCCATGGACGCCGTGGGCAAATCCTTGCCTATGGAGCTTCGTTGTACCGGCTTAGGAGGTCTCTCCATAACACCTACCGCTTTAAAAATAAAAGAAGAACTAGATGAGAGATAGCTTTATTTTTCTCTGATAAAATCGATGAAGTTTTCACCTTTATAAATGAGGGTTCCCTTTTCACCTTTAGCATAATAGTTATAATAGTATTCATCTACCTGGAATTCCATAACTTTTTTTTGTTTATTTTCAAATGTTAGATAATAGTTTTCAAAGGGATTTCCATTATCTTTTTCAAAATTGTAAAGCCTTTTTGATATGACTTTTGCCCAAATGATTTTCTCTTTTTGATAAATGCCAA